>NZ_JAKJSQ010000071.1:0-18241 GCF_050337105.1 Aliivibrio kagoshimensis | reverse complement strand
TTTTTCAGTTAGTACATCATTGGAAGAGTCATTAGACCGACAACAACTGCGATCATCATAAGCCCTTGTTTTTGAGATGTTGTTATCATATGTCTGCTCCTGTATATATGATGATTAATTCTTGACAATTAGAATAGCATTAATTTCACTGCTTGATCAAGACCTAAGTTATGAAAGTCTTAAAAAGATAACTTTTGGTAAGTATTTTCAGGCTTTTTAAGTGATGTTACCTTTGTATTTTGTTTGGTTGATAATTAGTCGGTCAGTTTTGTTGTTATCAATAGTTCCATTAACTCTATGTATTTATTGTATTTTACTCGAAATAATGTGATTAACAAATGAGCTACAAAAAAAATGATGTAATTGTGATGGCTTGGCTCTTTTCTGTGTCATATTAATGTCATTTCTCAGATGTTTGCTGGTATTTTGACGTTTTATGATAGTGTCTCACCTGAATAGTTATGTGGCTGAGTGGATTCTTTATTAAGAATAGCCATGAGAGCGATATCTAGAACGAGGGGGCGCTAGATCCTGTTTATCGATGTTTCTACTCTTAAGATGTTGTTTATTAAGGTAGGTGAAAACACACTTATGACTAAAGGTAGAGGTGAGAGGCGCTGTTTTTTCCTCTTCGTGATTCTGTTATTTATTGTTGATGGGATCACAGCCATGCAAACGTTTGCTTTGTCATTTTTCATAGACTCTGTTCTATATCAATGCAGGTTTGTTGAAATTTGATTTAATAGCACTCTTAAATCAATTTAAGCAAAATGAATAACGAGGCAATACGATGAGCAGTGATATCCATGGACACCAAATTTTAACGATGCTGATGCAGGCCACTCAGCCAATCCAAAGAGAGAGCTTAACTGCAAGGGCTATTGAGATGTTTGGCGAGGAAGTGACGTTCTGTACGTGTAGCCAGCAAGGTTTATCATTGGATGATTTACTGACGTTTTTATTGTCAAAAGGAAAGATCATTGAGCAAGACGCTGGTTTAATCGGAAATCCAGCAATGAGCTGCTCATAACAACTCAATTTAATAGAGACTAAATGAAACCTAGATTGCTATACTTGGCCAAAATGTTGTTCTGATAGTTATTTTTGACTATCCATCTCATTGAGGACTATGTATGGATGTTATTTCAGCTGCGGTTACGCTCTTTTTGATCATGGACCCGCTGGGCAACTTACCTATAATTCTATCGATATTGAAGCACCTTGATCCAAAACGTCGACGAATTGTTTTGGTTAGAGAACTATTTTTTGCTTTGATTATTCTGCTTGTATTCCTTTTTTCAGGTCAGAAGCTATTGAATTTCCTGCATGTATCCACTGAAACAGTGAGTATTTCAGGTGGAGTGATCCTATTCATTATTGCGATAAGAATGATCTTTCCGCAGCCTGGTGGAGTGACGGGTCTTGCTGCAGGTGAGGAACCATTCTTAGTGCCAATGGCGATCCCTATGATTGCAGGGCCATCTGTTCTTGCTGCACTGTTGTTGTTGTCGAACCATGAACCTAATCGGATGTTCGATTTATCTCTGGCGGTGATACTTGCGTGGTCAGCAACCTTTCTTATTCTGATGTTCTATAACTTCTTCCATAAAATATTAGGAGATAGAGGTTTAAAAGCAATAGAGAGACTGATGGGGCTGCTGTTGGTGATGATAGCGATTCAGATGTTCTTAGATGGGCTGCAAGAATATTTTGGTTAACCCCAATCTAAACCGGGGTTAATGGTCTTATTCTACTTCTCGTTGATATAAACGGTAACAGACCTGGCCTGCTGTTTTTTCTCGATAGAGTGTCCAGTGAGCCGGGGCGTCGATGTGGCTGATCTCTTTCTCTGTTTCAATATAGATAAGTGCATTGTTTGCGAGCCACTGGTTGGCTTCTAACTGTTTAATGGTGTCTTCGAGCAAACCCTTTCTGAATGGAGGGTCAATAAAAACCAGATCATAAGGTTGACCAGATTGCTGTAAATAATCCAACGCATTAGCATGAATTATTTCAATTTTTTCACTTTTTAATGTGTTTTTATTGGTGATAAGCTGGTGATGTGCATTTTTATCAAGCTCAATCATGGTTACTTTGTCTGCCCCTCTAGAGAGTGCTTCAAAGCCTAAGCCACCACTACCAGCAAAGATGTCTAAGCAGTTTGAGCGAGGGATGTCCTGGGCTAACCAATTGAAAACAGTCTCTTTTACACGATCTGTTGTTGGTCTTAATCCCTCAGAGTCATGGACTGGGAGTTTGCGTCCTCGCCATAGCCCACTGATGATTCTTATGGAACCATCTCTCTTTTTTGGTGATGAAGATCTCTGAGTTCGTTGTTGACGTTGTACCATAGATTTTTTGACCGGAAAGAAAATGCTAGTATACACCAGATTGTACACACAAGTTTTATACGGAAGATTTTAATACTTAACACTAGGATTTCCTAATGAGCGGAAAAAAGAAGGGTGGATTACTGTCCTGGCTTGGTTTTGGCGATGAAGCCGAGACGGAACAAAAAAGTAAAGTTGAAGAGAGTACGGAACAGACTAGTGATGATTCTTTGCTAGAAAATGAGATCACTGAAACGGAAATACCACAAGATGACAGTGTTAGCGATGAGAGTAGTGAAGTCATTGAGGCTGAGAGTGACTCTGCAGAGCTAGATCAAATTAAAGAGACAGTGGCTGAGACTGAATCAGAAGCGATTGTTGACGTCGAATCAGCAATTAAAGCTGAACCGGTGATCGTGGTTGAGCAGGAGAAGCCAACAGAGGGTTTCTTTACCCGATTAAAGCGCAGCTTACAGCGTACAAAAGAGAATATAGGGTCAGGTTTTTTTGGACTGTTTAGTGGTAAAAAAATTGATGATGACCTGTTCGAAGAGTTAGAAGAGCAGTTGTTGATTGCGGATGTTGGTATGGATACCACTACGAAAATCATCAATTCACTAACGGATAAATCAAGTCGCCAGCAGCTAAAAGATGGCGAAGCGCTATATGGTCTATTGAAAGATGAGATGGCTACCATTTTACAAGATGTTGAGCAGCCATTTGTTATCGATACCAGTAAGAAGCCATTTGTCATTTTAATGGTAGGTGTCAATGGTGTGGGTAAAACAACCACCATAGGTAAATTAGCGAAGCAGTTCCAAGGCGAAGGAAAATCGGTGATGTTGGCCGCAGGGGATACGTTTAGAGCGGCAGCAGTTGAGCAGCTTCAGGTATGGGGACAACGAAATGATGTTCCAGTTATTGCTCAACACACCGGTGCTGACAGTGCTTCCGTGATTTTTGATGCCATCGAAGCTGCTAGGGCGCGAAATGTCGATGTGATTATTGCTGATACGGCAGGTAGATTACAAAATAAAGGCCACCTGATGGAGGAGCTGAAAAAGATCATTCGAGTGATGAAAAAGAGTGATGTTGATGCCCCTCATGAAATAATGCTGACCTTAGATGCTGCGACGGGCCAAAATGCCATTAGCCAAGCGAAACTATTCAGTGAGGTTGCTCCTGTAACAGGCATCAACTTAACCAAGCTGGATGGCACGGCCAAAGGTGGTGTGATTTTTGCGATTGCCGATCAATTTAAGATCCCCATTCGATATATTGGTGTGGGTGAAGGTATTGACGATTTACGTCCATTTGTTGCTGAAGATTTTATTGAAGCTCTGTTTAGCCGAGAAGCATAGGAGCAAGGCGTGATTCAATTTCAACAGGTATCAAAAGCTTACCGCGGAGGGCGACAAGCCCTTCAGAAAGTGAACTTTCATTTAGAGCGTGGCGAAATGGCGTTTTTAAATGGTCACTCTGGCGCCGGTAAAAGTACATTATTGAAATTAATTTGTGCCATTGAGCGACCAAGTGATGGCAACATTTTATTCAATGGTCACGATATCACTCGGATCAATAATAAAGATATCCCTTTTTTACGCAGAAATATCGGTATCGTTTTTCAAGATCACCGATTACTGATGGATCGTTCGGTGTTTGATAATGTAGCGCTACCGATGAGAGTGGAGTCAATCAGTGAGAATGATATTAAACGCCGAGTTCCCGCAGCATTAGATAAGATTGGTTTATTAGATAAAATTAAATGTCTGCCGAGCCAACTCTCTGGTGGTGAACAGCAGAGAGTGGGTATTGCTCGTGCTGTGGTTAATAAACCGATGCTGCTATTGGCTGATGAACCTACGGGTAATTTAGATGCTGAATTATCTTTGCAGGTATTGAAATTGTTTGAAGAGTTTAATCGAGTAGGGGTAAGTGTATTAATGGCTTCTCACGATATGTCTTTAATCAGTAGCCACGATTATCGCCGCTTTGAATTACAACAAGGTTTTTTGCATGAGGTTGCTAATTATGGGCAAAAGTAGTGCAAAGACTAAACCCCAACGCTTAAAAGGGGATGGTTTTTTTAGTCAGCATGTTAAACAGGCTAAATTGGCTTATCGTGACCTACTATCAAGACCGATCGGTAACCTTCTTACCTTAGCGATCATTGCAATGTCGTTGGCTCTTCCCGCCAGTTTGTACTTGGTGGGTAAAAACTTAACTATGGTAGCTGCGGCTTGGCAGGCCCCTTCGCAAATCAGTCTCTACCTAGTAGAGAGCAGCAATGAAACCAAAGCATTGGCCTTACAGGCGGACTTGGAGCAGTGGCCTGAAATTGAAGGGGTGGTATATATCTCCCCCCAGCAAGGGCTTGAAGAGTTTAGCCAGCATTCAGGCTTTGATCGTGCACTCTCTCTGCTTGATGATAATCCTCTGCCAACGGTATTGATCGTTACTCCTCATACGGAGTGGCAGCAGCGAAGCAAAGTGAAAGAGCTTAATAGTCGTTTAATCATGGAACCACTGGTTGATGACATTCGAATTGATGACGACTGGTTAGCTCGATTACAAGCGCTTAAACATGTTGCGGTGACTGTGGGTCTAGTATTGGCTTCACTTATGTTAGTGGCTGTATTTCTGATTGTGGGTAATACGTTGCGCTTTAATGTATTAGAGCATAAAGAAGAAATCCAGGTGATGAAGTTGGTTGGTGCGACTGATCGATTTATTCTTAGGCCATATTTATATACTGGTTTTTGGTTTGGTTTATTAGGGGGGACTGCAGCTTGGATCCTAACCGCCATCATGACTTTGGTTGTTAATGGTGCGGTCGCTGAATTGGCCATATTGTACGAAAGTCGCTTTCGTCTCATCGGCTTAACTTGGGATGAGAGCTTGTTATTGTTGATGGTCGCCTCTTTCTTAGGGGTAATGGCAGCTCAACTATCAGCAATGCGACACTTGAAAGAGATTGAACCCATCTAGAAAATGATGGTCTTTATAATTGGAAATATTTGGCATGACTTGAACTTTGTTCAGTTTACGTTCATTATTGCCAAGTTAAATTGATTGTGTTCCAAATAAACGTAATGAGGATTTGAATGTCTAAAGAGATGTATTCAATGGCAGTGGTATCACAAGATAGCTTAGACAGCTACCTACGTTCAGTGAATAGCTACCCAATGCTAACCGCTGAAGAAGAGCGTGACCTAGCTGAAAGACTACACTTTAAAGAGGAGATAGAGGCTGCAAAAGGGTTGATATTATCTCACCTTCGCTTTGTTGCTCATGTTGCTCGAGGATACTCTGGTTACGGTTTACCTCTGTCTGACCTGATTCAAGAGGGTAACATTGGTCTGATGAAGGCTGTAAAACGATTCAACCCAGAGGTTGGTGTTCGTTTGGTTTCATTTGCTGTGCATTGGATCAAAGCTGAAATTCACGAATATGTGTTACGTAATTGGCGTATTGTGAAAGTTGCTACCACAAAAGCACAGCGTAAGTTGTTCTTTAATCTTCGCAAATCAAAAAAACGCCTTGGTTGGTTTAACAATAGCGAAGTTGAAACGGTTGCAGAAGCATTAGGTGTCGCACCAGCAGAAGTGAGGGAGATGGAAGCACGTCTCGCCGCTCAAGATGCAACTTTCGAAGCGCCAACAGAAGACGATGACCGAAATACAGGTTTTACGGCTCCTGTTTATTACCTAGAAGATAAGCATTCAGATATCGCATCATCAGTTGAGAGTGATAACTGGGAATCGCACACCAATGATCGCTTAGCCAATGCTATTGCTACGTTGGATGAACGTAGTCAGCATATTGTGCGCTCACGTTGGTTAGACGATACGAAAACAACATTACAAGAGCTTGCTGATACTTATGGTGTGTCCGCTGAGCGTATTCGTCAACTTGAAAAAAATGCGATGAAGAAGTTAAAAGAAGCGGTCGGTGATTTCGATTAGCGGGATAACTTAAGAATAAAGTAGGCTAATATCGAAAGGTGTTAGCCTTTTTTGTCTCTGCAGTTTCAGATGTTGATCATGTGAATAAGTTGGGGGTAAATGTGAGGATCTTTAACGATGTTGTCTACCATCTAGGTAACTACTGGTTTTGGGCATATTATTAATATCCACAGCTTAAAAAGGATCATCACTATATGTAGTGGATCTTATCGAATCGATCACCTTTATCAACGCAATTCACAGCTTTTTCCACAGGCGAACAAAAAAACACCAATACAAAGAGAGTCGTAACTTTTTTATCACTTACTGTGGAAAGAGTTATAAAATAGTAAACTTATTAGAGAAACATCAGAGAAAGGATACGGTTGATGGAAACGTTTCAAACATGCTCAGCACAACAGACTCACCAAATGCTAAAAGATCTCGGAGAGAGTGCTAAGTTAGTAGATATTAGAGATTTTCAGTCATTCACGTTATCTCATGCTCCTGGCGCTTTTCATTTAACGAATGAGAGTATGATGACCTTGATGGATGAGGTGGATTTTGAGCAACCGATATTTGTTATGTGTTATCACGGGATCAGCAGCCAGGGCGCGGCTCAATATCTTATTAACCAAGGTTATGAAGAGGTTTACAGTATTGAAGGTGGGTTTGAAGGTTGGAGAAGAGAGCAGTTACCAACCATTCAGATGGGTTGAATTTTTTTAAGGCAAAATAGAGATGCATAAATTAGCGGTTGTTGATCATCCTCGTGTTGCGCAGTCATTTGTCGACTATATGGCTTCACGGGGTTTTGAGGTTAAGATGATGCCCGAACCTGAAGGGCGAGTGGCCTTGTGGTTTTTGGGGGGCAACGAACATATTATTGAAGTGGAACACGAGTTTGAGCTGTTTGCGAATAATAGCCAGGATCGAAAGTATCAAGCGGCCTCTTGGAATGTCGCTGAGAGCCGCACCGCGACATTTAATTACTCTTCTCCTAGTTTAATGAATATGGTGGTATCGCACTCAGGACCCGTGACATTAACTGTGATGATCATCTGTATCGTCATTTTCTCTTTGCAGCTTCTGGGTTTCTCGCAACCGCTATTTTTATTAATGCACTTTCCGACTTCTGCTGATCAACAATGGCAGTTGTGGCGACTGTTTTCACACGCTCTATTGCACTTTTCAGTGACCCACATAGCATTTAATCTTTTGTGGTGGTGGCAACTTGGAGGTGAGATAGAGAATAAGGTCAGCCGTAATAAGCTACTGCAGTTGTTTCTCTTCTCCGCGTTATTTTCTGGTTTAGGCCAATACTGGGTAGAGGGAGCAAACTTCGGTGGTTTATCTGGGGTGGTATATGCATTGTTGGGTTATATCTGGATTACAGGGACGCTCGCTCCGGAAAGAGATCTGTCGATAGGGAAGCCCATCATCGCCTTTATGCTGATATGGCTTGTTTTAGGGTTTGTTCAACCCTTTATAGCTATTGCCAATACCGCCCATTTGGTTGGGTTACTCTGTGGTTGTCTATTAGCTTGGTTCGACAACCAGCGCAAAAGAACGGATTAGTGATAATGAGCACTAATCCTTGTTGGTTTTATTGATAGAGGAACTTAGTGAAGAGAAGGTCTGCAACCACCGGCTGACCTGTCTCAATGAGGAGTCGGTCATTGATCTGTTTTAGTGTCTCTTTACGGATCTCTTCACGTCCTGATAATGATTTAATTTGGTCTTCTCGCTGTTGCCCCAGCACTGAAATCACCGCATCACGAACGAGTGGGTTGTGCTTTTCTAATACAGGTAGTAAAGCGATATCTGGAACAAGAAGGTCAATACGAACTTTTATGTACCCTAACTTTTTACCTGTGGTGACGAAGTTGGTGGTGATATCAGGCTCTAGGGTATAGTAGCCCAGTTGTGTTTCGATTATTTCGCTCTCTTCAGCTGCGAATACTGAAAAATTTGGTGATAAAGCCAATAAAAACAGAGCGAGTAGGGTATTCTTTTTCATTTTCTAATCCATTCGTCAATAAATCGAGAGCTTAACGATATTCGTCTCGCTTTCTCCTTGATACAATAGTCGGCAGGAATAGAAATTAATTAACTGCGAACCATCAAATTATAAATAGTCTATGGTGGTTGCTGAAGAGAACATGTCAGATTTTAATCAAATGTACTTATCAGCATTACATAATGTTACTTGGGTTGAGCCCAGTGAATTTACGTTTGCTAATGAACAACAAAAGCAGTGGTTATTGGCGCAAGACTCTCTCTCGCGACGTTTAGAAAGCTGCTGCCAATCGCTAACGGTCTCTCTGTTAGAGAATGAAACGGTCTCGGCGAGCACACTAAATGCTCAAGAGCATGCTTTAGTGGGCTCGACTGATTGCCTACGACGTCAGGTTATCCTACATGGTGATGATTCTCCATGGGTTTTTGGTCGAACATTGATCCCTACCTCCTCCTTGGTCGATCAACAGTATGATTTGGCAAGACAGGGTAATATACCTCTCGGGTTAACGGTTTTCAGTGTTAAGAACGCCAGAAGGGATGCCTTACAAGTTGGCAGTGTTGAGACCGCCGTTGGAGAGTTGCTAGCAAGGCGCTCTCGATTATGGATGAATGAAAAACCGATGTTGGTTGCAGAACTTTTTCTCCCACACTCTCCGGTTTATACAGTGGAAAGTATAGATGACAATGAGTAAAGCGCGAGCTATTTGGCAGTTAACACGTATGAACCGCCCAATTGGTAGCCTGCTCCTTTTATGGCCAACCCTATGGGCGCTTTTTCTTGCTGCCGATGGCGTGCCTCATTGGGATGTTTTGGTCGTTTTTATCTTGGGTGTCTTTTTCATGCGCTCTGCGGGTTGCGTGATCAATGACTATGCAGACCGACACTTCGATGGCCATGTAAAGCGTACTTCACAAAGACCAATTCCCTCCGGTTTAGTGAGTAGCAAAGAAGCGATCATAATATTTCTTATTCTGGGTATTAGCTCATTTCTGCTAGTACTCACTATGAATAACCTGACTATCTTTCTCTCTTTAGGTGGCATCATTTTGGCTGCCGCTTACCCGTTTATGAAGCGATTTACTCATTTGCCACAACTCATCTTGGGAATGGCATTTGGCTGGGCGATTCCAATGGCGTACGCCGCTCAATCTGGTGAATTGCCAGCACAAGCGTGGTTACTGTTTGTGATTAATATTCTGTGGACTATTGCTTATGACACTATGTATGCCATGGTGGATAGAGATGATGATTTGAATATTGGCATCAAATCTACCGCCATTTTATTTGGGCGCTTTGATAAATTACTGATTGGTGTATTACAACTGTTGGTGGTGGTGTTATTGATTATCCTTGGTTGGTGGTTAGCCTTGGGTAATAGCTACTACTGGGGTGTGTTGGTGGCTGCTGTGCTTTTTGTTCACCAGCAGCGACTGATTCGCGAGCGTAAACGTGACGAGTGCTTACAAGCATTTTTAAATAATAACTATGTGGGTATGGCGCTGTTTATTGGTTTGGCGATCAGTGTTATGTAACTCGATTTGAAAAGAAAAAACCTCAATGTTAATAACGCATTGAGGTTTTTTTTCGCCTATGTTCTCTTTAGTAGTGAGCCGCTATTGATTCATCACGGCTTCAATTGTTAACTTCACTTCCGGTGAGACTAAAGCTGATAAATCTGTTGCAAGGTCTTCAATTTTTTCAGAAACCACCTGGCCATCGTTATCAAAATACCCTTCTGCTTTTAGGGTGTTAAACAAAATAGAAAAGACTCCTTTATCAAAGAACTCTGGTGCATTAATACCATGCAAGCGGCTGAGTCTTTGTGCCATCATTTGACTCTGTTTTTCAAGCTCTGCTTTATCTAAGTAAGGAGAGACTCTTAAGTGAGTGATCGCAATGGCGTAACGCTGTAAGGTTTCAGTAATGGTTCTCGCTAATAGGTTTACTTGCAGTAAGCGAGCACTATTTAGCTCTAATTGACTCTCTTTTTGAATAATCAGCTGTTGGCGGACTAGCTCAGTAATGTGCATCTCTACGACTGAATCGATATCTTTTACGTCATATCTTAAAAACAGTTCAGCCTTTAAGAATGGGAAAAGTTGGCGTACCTGCGCTTTTACTTGATCAAGAGAAATGGTTTGATGTTGAACAATCAATTGAGCAATAAGAGATGGCAACGCAAACAGGTGAATAATGTTATTACGGTAGTAGGTCATCAAGATAGATTGTTGACGGTCCAGTGAAATGATCTGGCCAAGCGTATCTTTTTCAGTCACGAACTTATCAAGTTTAATCGCATGATCTATCAGCTCTGACGCTGAGCTATCCGGTAGTGTTGCGGTTGGTGAGTAAGGTACATTGCGCAATAACTCTAAATAGCATTCAAGTTGCAGCTCTAAATCTTCACGACTTAATGCTCTTTGACGAGAAGCCAACAGTGCTGTCGAACATAATGTCAGGGCATTGGCTGCCGCCGCATCATTAATGTGAGTCATCATCTTATTGGCGAGATCATTAACTACAGGACTCATCCATTGTGGTTTTTGAGGTTCAATAGGATTGATGTGCTGGTGCCAATCTGGAGCGTGCTCATTAAGGTATTGATTGAGAGGGATCGGTTCGCCAAAGTTGACGTAACCTTTACCAAAATTACGCAGTTTTCGTAGGGTTCTTAATACTTGACCGGCATTCTCTTTCTCTTTGCGTTTTCCTTGCAGCTCTTTAGCATAGGTGGAGACTTCCATAACATGTTCGTAGCCGATGTAGACTGGCACTAATGTTACTGGGCGATTCAAACCTCTCAACATTGCCTGTATGGTCATCGCAAGCATTCCCGTTTTAGCTTGCAGTAGACGACCAGTACGTGAGCGCCCGCCTTCACTGAAGTACTCTACCGAGTAACCTTTGGTAAAGAGCTCCGCTAAGTATTCTCTAAAAATGGTTGAGTAGAGTTTATTTCCTTTAAAACTTCGACGAATAAAGAATGCACCACCGCGTCTGAAGATAGGACCTGCAGGAAAGAAGTTTAGATTGATTCCAGCGGCAATATGCGGTGGCACCATTCCTTCGTTAAACAGAACATAAGAGAGAAGAAGATAGTCCATGTGGCTTCGATGACACGGAACATAAACAATTTCATGACCGTCTTGAGCTAAGCGCCTTACTGTTGACGCGTTGTTGATGTTTAAGCCTTGGTATAATTTGTTCCACAACCAACCTAAGAAGCGGCTGCTTGTTTTTATCATATTGTAGGAGAAGTCGGCCGCAATCTCTTCCATAATAGAGATTGCCTCTTTGCGTACTTTCTCTACTGAAACATTACGCGCTTTGGCCTCATCATGAATGACTTTCTCAATCGCTTTTGACTGTAATAGCCGTTTAAACTGTGTATCACGATCGGGGAGGTTTGGTCCTGAAGCTGCCAGTTTCTGTCTAGAGAAGTGAATGCGAGCAACACGTGCTAGTTTATGGGCAATCGCTTGATCGGTCCCATGATGGTCTGCCATATACCTCAGTGATACCACCGGGCTAATTCGAACTAAGCAGTCTCTTCCTGATGTAACGATCGCTTTTAATTTTTGCAGTCCGTTTAAAGGTTGTAAATGAGGCTTGTTATTGCCCTCTTTGCCTGGTTTTCTTCCCCATAACACGGTGGTTGGTAGCACTTGAATATCTAAGTCGGAATCTTGTTGGTGCAGGTGAAGCAGTTGACTAAATAGTGTCACCGTCTGTTCAGGCAGATCACTTTCCGGCGAAAACAGTTTAGGACCAGATGAGATAAATACATAACGAGGGTAGAGCGTATCCCCCACTTTGATGGAGCCAAGAGGGTCGGGCAGTCCTAACTGTAGAATGCTCTTCTGTAGGGTAAGAAGATCAGCCTGAGAGCTGAATGGCAGTGCGTATACAATAGGACGAGTTAGATCTAAATCGAGGTCTTCCACTGGATTTGATGGGATAGAACTGCTGCGTACAAACAGTGTTAAAGGCAGTTTAATCAGTGAACGATAAAAATTTTGTCTAGTCGACATAGTACGTAATGAACCTCTACCAGTCAGGTTGGTTATGTTTTCTATGACCAAACCTAAAGGAATAAAAATAGTAATTGCGAAGAATACCAGAATACGATTTGACTGGTTAATTTTTTGATTGTTTGAATCGATTAGATCAAATCCTTTACCAGTATAACGTCTTTTCTCTATCTTCTTGATGATTAAAACTTCCCAATCCTAATAATGCTGTATATACTCACAGTTAACTGTATAAAAAGACAGGTCAATTATGAAGCCTTTAACGCCAAGACAGCAACAAGTATTAGATCTTATTAAAACGAAGATCGATGAAGTCGGAATGCCGCCAACCCGTGCTGAGATTGCCCGAGAGTTGGGTTTTCGTTCAGCTAATGCAGCGGAAGAGCACCTTAAAGCCCTTGCTCGTAAGCAAGCCATCGAAATTATTCCTGGTGCATCTCGAGGCATCCGTATCTTAGGAAATGCAGCGAATGAAGAAGATCAAGGTTTGCCACTGATTGGGCAGGTTGCCGCTGGAGAGCCTATTCTGGCTCAAGAGCATGTCGAGTCTCACTATAAAGTGGATCCGACGATGTTTAAACCGCAAGCCGACTTCCTATTGCGAGTACACGGTGAAAGCATGAAAGACATCGGTATTATGGATGGGGATCTTTTAGCGGTCCATAAAACTCAAGATGTTCGAAATGGTCAAGTGATTGTGGCTCGTTTAGAAGATGATGTCACAGTGAAGCGCTTAGAAAGAAATGGTTCAAAAGTGCTATTGCATGCTGAAAATGAAGCATTTTCTCCAATTTCTGTAGATTTAGAGCATGAGCATATGGATATAGAAGGTATTGCGGTGGGTGTTATTCGAAGTGCTACCTGGATGTAGTTAGCGATAAAGTCATAATGTGTATTATAGTTTGCTTTTGCTAGTGATAATCATTATCATTTCCTGGTCGACTGTAGGAGTTAATTATGGCTTGCCAGAAAGGTTACCAAGTCCCCGCTAAATTGCTTCAGCCAATGTGGTTAAGAAGTAGAGAGAGCCTGACAGATGATGGGCTCATCTACGATCCTATTGCCACCGCGGCGTGTCAGAAATGCCAATTGGCTCCAGAATGTCTTTCTGAGAATGTGGATCAACAGCAACTACTGCATGCGACACTCACCTTTGAGTGTGATGAGCATGTAAAATCATTTCTTAAAAAGCATCCTAACGGTTGGGTTATTAACGTAGGTGCTGGGCTAGATACTCGTTTTTATCGATTAGATAATGGTCGTTGTCATTGGCTTGAATTAGATATCAATGAACACCTACTATGGCGTCAGCGTCTGTTTCATGCCAATGAACGTTATCACATGAGATGTGGGTCGGTGACGGATACACAATGGCTGGATTCTATTCCAGTACCAGATAATGTCCCACTTTTAATGGTGTGTGAACAAGCACTATTAGAGTGTAGTGAGCGACAAGTTGCGCACTTTATTCAGATGTTAGGCCGTCACTTTAAACATGCTCAAGCTTGCTTTGTGGTAGCTGGAGATAAATGCAGCAGCTCATTAGCTTCAAAATTAGGGTCAGGGCGGTATCGTCATGGAATCAGCGAACCGGCTCAAAAATTCAGTGGTTGGTTACCCTGGTTACAGACAATTTCCCTCACCTCTCCTATCGATAGGCAGTGTAATCGTTGGAACCGGTGGCAACGTTGGTTAGCCAAACTTCCTTTTTTGAAACATCGCCTAACTCCAATATTTGTCCATATTAGTTGGTGAGTTTGTAATAAAAAAGGCTACTGCAACCAGTAGCCTTAAAGAAGTGTGATGATTCAGTTAAAACAGTCTATTTAAACCATTTAAGGCAGCAACACGATAGGCTTCTGCCATAGTTGGGTAGTTAAAGGTGGTTTTCACAAAGTACTCGATAGTATTAGCTTCCCCTTTTTGCTCCATGATAGCCTGTCCAATATGAATGATCTCAGCAGCACGTTCTCCAAAACAGTGGATGCCCAAAATCTCTTTAGTATCTCTATGGAATAAGATCTTCAAACTACCAATGTCCATACCCGCTATTTGCGCTCGAGCAAGATGTTTAAATGAAGAACGACCAACTTCATACGGCACTTTATCTGCAGTGAGTTGTTGTTCGGTTTTTCCCACTGAACTAATTTCAGGAATGGTGTAAATACCGGTTGGGATATGATCGATCAGACTGTCTTGAGCTTCACCTGTTGCAATTGCTTGTGCTGTGAATCGTCCTTGATCATAAGCGGCACTCGCCAAGCTAGGATAACCAATGACATCACCGACAGCATAGATATGCTCAACGTCGGTCTGATAACTGTTATTAACGGTCAGCTGGCCTCTTGAATCCGGTTTTAATCCGACGGCTGCGAGGTTTAATTTGTCTGTATTACCCGTTCTTCCGTTAGCAAACAGCAAACAGTCTGCTTTCATTCGTTTACCAGACTCTAGATTTAAGATGACTCCATCGTTTGACGTATCAACAGATTCACAAGTTTCATCATTGCGAGTCACCACGCCACTGTTAGAGAAGTGGTAAGAGAGTGAATCGGACATCTCATTATCTAAAAAGGAGAGTAAGCGGTCTCGGGTATTGATCAAATCAACTTTGACTCCCAGTCCTCTGAAGATTGAGGCATATTCACAACCTATAACACCTGCTCCATATATGATGATATGGCGAGGATCGTGTTTGAGTGAGAGAATTGAGTCACTGTCATAAACGCGGCTATGTTTAAAGTTAACGCCGGGTGGGTGGTAGGGACGAGAGCCTGTTGCGATAACGAATTTATCTGAGGTATAGGTATCAACACTGTCGTCGCTGTTGGTCACAGTAATCGTATTACTATCAGTAAATCGAGCATCACCAAATATCAGAGAACAGTTATTTTTATCGTAGAAACCTTGTCTCATACGCGTTTGTTTATCAATAACAGACGTTGCGTGACTTAGGATATTAGAAAATGTTGAATGAATTGTAGAGTTATTACCACAGTAAATCGGGTTCTGGTTGAATTCGGTGATACGGCTAACGGCATGGCGAAGTGCTTTTGATGGGATAGTTCCCCAGTGAGTACAACCGCCACCGACACTGCTCTCTCTCTCTATAACAGCAACATTTAACCCTAGTTTTGTCAGGCCCATTGCAGCACCCTCGCCACCAGGGCCACTACCGATTACAATGACATCAAAATGGGAGGAGTTGTTTTTTTTTCTTCTTGGCATCTCAGAACCTTCTTAAATAGACGAGCTCACATTACGTTATTATTTTATTACCATTTTGTATGGCGATTGGTCGTTATGTGTTGGGTATAATTATGCATATTGTAACCTTTTCCCAGCTTGGTTATTCATTCTTATTATAATAGGGTGGGAGTGATCACGCAGTTGTTTTTAAAGTCAGGACTATTTTAAGGGATAGGGGTTTGCAGTCACCGCTGGTTCACGATAATCTTGAAGCAATAGAGTGATCAGATTCGGTCTCTTTTTTAGGAAGCCCAATTAGCACGTAAAGAGTAACCAATGCCATCTGTATATGAGAACACAGAAAAATTAACATCTCACAAAAGCAAAAAAAGGCAGGAGCCTGTAGGGATTCGTGCCCAACAGAAAGAGAAAACACGTCGTTCGTTGATTGACTCTGCGTTTATTCAATTAAGTGCCGACCGTAGTTTTTCTAGCTTGAGCTTGCGTGAAGTGGCTCGTGAAGCGGGTATTGCACCGACTTCATTTTACCGTCACTTTAAAGATATGGATGAACTTGGCCTAACCATGGTTGATGAAGGAGGTTTGATTCTTCGTCAATTAATGCGTCAAGCAAGGCAGAGGATTGCTAAAGAAGGGAGCGTCATTCGAACGTCTGTAGAGACTTTTATGGAGTTCGTTGAAAGCAGACCAAACGTATTTCGATTATTACTGCGTGAGCGCTCAGGCACATCACCAGCGTTTCGATCGGCAGTAAGTCGAGAGATGCAGCACTTTGTTGCGGAGCTGACCGAATATTTAGTTGCCAATACGGGGGTGCCTTACGAGAATGCTTATACGCAAGCCGAAGCCTCTGTTATTTTAGTCTTCAGTGCCGGCGCTGATGCATTAGATTTAAATGAGAATAGTAGGACTGAGCTATCTGAACGATTGATTGTACAGTTGAGGATGATATCGAAAGGTGCTAACTATTTTAGAAAAGATCACGAGAGTAGTACTCCGATGATTTAACGTTAACTTTGAAGTAATGGGTCGTTAGCATGCAAAAACAACAGATAAGTACAGAAAGAAAAACTTTAGTTTTCGCTTTTATTACAGGGCTAAGTATCAGTGCGATTTGGGCTGGTCTTACTATCAGTGAGCTCTCTCTCTCTATTTTTCCTATCATTACACTTGTACTGGTAGTGCAAAATATTTATCAAGAGTATCTAAAAGAGCCAATGACAGAAGGAACGCCACAACTGTCGTTAGCGTGCTTTTTTGTCGGAATATTTGGTTATACGGCCTTTGTTAGAGCTCAATACCCGGAAGCGGGTTCGAATTTTTTCTTATTGTTAATGACCATAGTATTGGCTATTTGGGTAGGCATGAAAACAGGCCTCTTTACTCGCTCTTCGACTGAGAGCAAATAGTCAATTTATGGGTAATAAAAAACGAGCTTATAAGCTCGTTTTTTTATTGGTGAAGGGTTATTTTCTTTCTAAGAAAACCCCCGCTTCCATATGATGGGTATAAGGGAATTGATCGAACAACGCGAAGCGTGTAATACGATGGGTTTGTGTTAATAGAGATAAATTCTCTTTTAACGTATCAGGATTACAGGATATGTACATAATGCGCTCATAACCTTGTACCATTTTACACGTCCCTTCATCCATACCCGAACGAGGTGGGTCAACAAAGATTGTATTGCAATTGTAACTTTTAAGGTCAATACCCTTATCTTGCAGGCGACGAAACTCCCGCTTACCTTCCATCGCTTCTGTAAAGTCTTCTGCGGACATTCGAATGATCTGTACATTCTCAATATTATTTGCAGCAATATTATATTGAGCAGAGTCAACCGAAGGTTTAGCCAGTTCGGTCGCCAGCACACGATTAAAGTTTTTGGCCAACGCTAAAGAGAAGTTACCATTCCCGCAATAGAGCTCTAACAGATCGCCTTGGCTATCTTGAGTTGAGTCTACAGCCCACTCAAGCATCTTTTGAGCCACAACACCATTAGGCTGAGTAAAACTATTTTCTACTTGCTGATAGGTTAATACGTCATCATAGACTTTCAGTTTTTCAATGACGTGTTCTTGGTCTAATACAATTTTCATCTTACGGGCACGACCAATGATATTAAGGTTAAACCCTTCATCGTTAAGACGTTGTTTCAGTGCTTTTGCTTCTGAGGTCCACGCATCATCGAGTTGACGGTGGTATAAGAGAGAGACCAAAATCTCACCGCTAAGCGTCGATAAGAAATCCACTTGAAATAACTTTCTGCGAAGTGTGTCATTCTCTTTCATCGCTTCAATAAGCAGTGGCATCACATCATTGATTAAGCGACTTGCGGGTAGAAAGTAATCAACACGATACTTTTCACGCGTAGCTTGATCAAACATGACGTAGTACATCTCATCACCTTCATGCCACACTCGAAACTCGGCACGCATGCGATAGTTTTCAGCAGGGGAAGGGAACACTTCCAATTCAGGTACATCAAATTCAGCAAAAATTTCTGTTAATCGTTGCGCTTTATCATCAAGTTGCTGCTGGTAATTTGCTGGGTCCATGATTGGGTTGGTCATTCTTTTCCTCACACTGCTCAAAATAAGAGCACCGATTTTATGCTAATAATGGATGAAGTCCAGCTTTGCGCCAAGATTTCTTCTAATTAATGATTCATTTATTATTTCTAATTAATGATTCATTTATTAT
>NZ_JAKJSQ010000070.1:0-18290 GCF_050337105.1 Aliivibrio kagoshimensis | reverse complement strand
CTATTGGGTGACATTAATAACCCAACTCTGTCTGTCAAAAGCAATGAAATAAACAGTGTTAATAATCCTATTAAACTACTCAAAACAGCAGAAGAGTGGCACTCTGAAACGATTCATCTTCATGTTAAAGAGGAAGGGACAATTTTAGATCTTGATATCAAAATTGGCTCAGAAACATACCTCGCAAAGTTTATTATAAAACCCGTGCATTAACATTAGCATAACCAAGTTAAGGTTAAGTTATGAATGATTGGAGCAGTTTTGCTGCTGTTTGTAACAATACCCGAATCTTGTGTATATATTATGGACAATGATATGCGAATAATTACTCACAATTCTGCATTAACTGACACACATTCTGCGATCACTGATTGTGTGAAGGTTCTACAACAGCAGCAGGCTAAACCCTCGATGATTCTCTGTTATTTTACTGAAAATCACGACGGTCATTTGATTGTGTCTACCTTATTAGAACAATTCCCAAATAGTAAAATTCACGGTTGCTCATCTTGTAAAGGTGTCATGACTGAAACGGGGTTTACCGCTAACAGTGCTATGGGGATATGGGTATTAGAAGATAATGATCAGGGTGCTTATGGTACTGCAATCTCATCAATGCAGCGGCACAACATTAAGCAGATAACGCAATCCACTCTACGGCAAGCCATTTCACACAGTGGCCGCGATGGAGAGACACCAAGTTTGATTGTACTGCATGCTACCCCAGGTTTTGAAGAGAGTATTATTGCATTTATTGAAAGTGAATTAGGTTCCGAAGTGCCATTGATTGGTGGCTCTGCTGCAGATACCAGTATGAAACAAAAATGGCAGATCATAACGGAACAAGGTGTATTAACAGACGGGTTATCTATCTCCGTCTTTTACCCTAACTGTCATGTATCGTATTCATTTCACTCAGGTTATTGTGCAACAAAACAGTCTGGCTACGTGACAAAAAGTGATGGTAGGACGGTCTTAGAGATTGATAATCAACCAGCGTCTGAGGTTTACCGCCAATGGGCCAATATTGATACCAATCGCTCTCAAAATATCATGGCACAATCAACCCTCTCACCAATAGGGCGAATTGCTACTCATAACTACGACTTTGCCTACTATAAGTTGGCTCACCCATTCAAGTTCGTACCAAAAGGGGGCATAGAACTATTTGCAACCATCGATGAAGGTGAGCACATTCACTTAATGAAGGGGACAACCGATCAGATCATCACCCGAGCAGGGCGAGTGATTGAATCTGCGATAGATACATTTGGTGATCAAATTACGCCAATCGGAGGACTAAATATCTACTGCGCCGGTTTAATGCTTCATGTAGAAGATAACATGGATAAAGTCTGCCACTATGTTAATGATGCAATGCATGCGGCGCCTTATATTTGTCCTTTTACTTTTGGCGAGCAGGGCAGCTTTATTAGTGGCGTAAATGCTCATGGTAACTTAATGATTTCTGCCGTGTTATTTCATCACTCATAGGATAAATTATGGATGATTTTCTAGAAGAGAAACTGCAAGAGACTTTGATTGAACTTCAACGAAGCAAAGACAGAGAGCGTYGTCTTAAAGATGAAAACCGCGCAATTTTAGAGTCACTGACTACCGTGTCGAATTCTAGAAATAAACAGGACATTTTTAATGGTTTACTCTCAACCCTGAAAAAATATATCACGTTTAATGAAGCGATCGTTCTATCAAATACAAACAGCCACGACAGTTTCAAAACACTTGTGGCTTCCAATAGTCAGTTTTTTAATGCCGTTTGGCAGCCTGCATCAACATTAAAAAGAGCAGTCCAGTCGAAAGGGATATTGCTTTTTGACCCACAGAAAAATGATGTTTTCCAGCAAATTTGTCACCAACTAAACCTACCAATCCACTCTGTATTAATGTCAGGTGTCACAGTAAATACCTATGATGTGGTCATTGTTCTTATCAATACCATGCCAGTGCAATTTACTCGTTCAGACAAAGAGTTGTTATACAAATATCTTCCATTGGTCGAGCGAATGATCATTGATATAGATTTTAAAGAGAGACTAAAAACATTAGTAAGCCTAAAAACCTCAGAACTCAATATTAGCAAAGAACGTTTTGAAGACTTTGCATCAACAGTGGGGGATTGGTTTTGGGAAATTGATATCAATTGCGATTTCACCTACCTTTCTAAAGCCAATAACAATGGATTACCTCAAGTATCAAATAATCTTCTTACTCTAATTAATCATGGCCTTACTACTGAAAAAATTCGCCTTGCCATTGAACAACAAAGTGAATTTAAAGAGTTAGATTGGTTATCTGTTACGGATCAAAAAACATGGTTTTCAATCAGCGGAAAACCTTTCTATGACAAAAAGAGGCGCTTAAAAGGGTATAGGGGAATTGCGAAAGATATCAGTATAAGAAAACAACGTGAAGTTGAATTACATAAAGCACACGAAGAAGCTGAAAACGCCAACAGCGCAAAAACTCAGTTCCTAGCCATGATGAGCCACGAGATAAAAACACCTCTCAATGTCATTCTAGGTACTGTCGATCTATTTAAAAATGAAGACATTGATGAAGGCCAACTCTCCTTACTAAGCCAATTAGACCAATCTACGCAACTGCTGCAGATCATTATTAATGACATTCTTGATCTATCCAAACTTGAAAGTGGTAACTTTTCATTACTGAATCAGAAAATGACAATAAGAGACACCGTCACTTTTGTGATGACGCATTTTGATGAACCTGCAGCCAGTAAAAACATTACGTTATCTGTAACCATTACCCCTGAAACCCCTGATTGCATATGGGGTGATCCCGCTAGATTCTCACAAATACTGTTTAATTTAATTGGTAATGCGGTTAAATTCACTCATCAGGGGCGGGTAGTGATCAGCATTTCTGCAGACATTCATTTTATTAAAGTCAGCGTATCAGATACCGGGATTGGTATCAGTAAAGACGCACTCAATGATATGTTTGATCCCTTCAACCAGGTTGACAGCAGCATTACAAGACGCTTTGGTGGTTCTGGACTTGGACTAGCAATAAGCAAACGGCTCATTGAGATGATGTCAGGCAGCATCACTGTGGAAAGTGAACTAGGTAAAGGAAGTGAGTTTATTGTTAAACTCCCTTTGAGGCCTATCATCGAGACCGTTGAACAAGAGAGTGATGCCAAAACAGTAGCAAATGCCGTCATTCCATTACACATCCTAGTAGCAGAAGACAGTAAGCCCAATCAAATGATTGTAAAACTGATGTTAGAGAAACTAGGCCATCAGGTCACAGTGGTCAGTAATGGACAGCAGGCATTAGATCTATTAACCATTGAACAAGCCAAGTTCGATCTCATTTTCATGGACGTATCAATGCCTGTCCTCGATGGACTAGCTGCAACCAAAGCTATTCGAACAGCGGGTATAAGAATACCCATCGTCGCACTAACCGCACATGCCATTTCTACCAATAGAAGTTCAATCATAGATTCTGGTATGGATGGCATTCTAGCGAAACCTATAAGAGCTCAGCAGTTAGAGCAATCATTGATTCAATATCAGCAAACAAAGAGAGAGCAATAAGAAGACACGAATAATGTTAAGAGAAGAGGTTCTTCTAGCTTCATATAAACCCAATTTAACATAATATATATAATACGCACTTACATGTAGAGCAAAGTTGAAATGTCCTAGGATGGATTACCAGGAACAAATTAGATGAGATGTTAAGGCGTTCGTCCCTGGTTAAATTGTTCGGCACTCTTTATCGCTTCGCCTCCTCAGTTTTCGTCGTTGGCGCTCATCATCGTTTGAACAAATAATAAGATGCCTTGCATGGATTCAATTTCATTTTGGAGATGATCCATTAAGGTTCTACGGATCTCATTTGTACATGATTCAGTGTTTAAAAAAATGGAGATATTCGAAATGATATCAAGCTTTTGTTCCACATCATTTAGCGTGTATTCATGAGTCGTCATAATCAACTCCAGACCAATTTGTTATGATAAAGCCCGTAACTGTGTCATCAGTTACGGGCTTTGCTGTTTAGTTTGAAGGTAAACCTTCTATAATTTCATATTCAGCACCGTCAATAAAACCCTCAATAGCTGACTTAATGTCCCATTCATACTTGCACATGTAAAACTGCTGTAACGAAGGGAAATAAAGCTCGATCGATTCTGATGAATGTCGCTCGATATAAACTTTAATCATAATTAAGCCTCCATTGGGATAATGATTTTTCCGTACTTTTTCATCTCAACCGTATTGTAGTTATTAACGATATAAGATGAACTATGAAAGGTATAAAACCCCGCTTCGTGTGGTGGCTGCCCTTCTTCAAGTTGAACCTTTGTTAGCGTTGGAAATCGACCTTCCAAATGGACATAGGCGTCTTGTTCATAAATGGTGCGTGGTGGTTTTCCATCTTTACCCGGCATGGTGCGAGCAGTCGATCTAACGTCTTCTTTGAAAACTTCAATTTTTAACATGGTAGTTTGTCCTATGCGTATGCTTTAAAAGGTAAAATGTTGGTTTCTGCTACAACTGGTATTTTGTACCAAGATGGTATTTCGAGTGGTTTTACTTCAATAACCTCAGAACGTTTGAGTGTCGGACACATACGACTCACATCAAATTGTTGGCCAATATCAATACCGATTAATTTGAGCCGAGCTTTATGTTCGTAGAATTGAGCTTGTTTTAATACTTTTCTTAAGTCTGTTCCGTGTTGCCACATAGCAAAATAACTCATAGTCGTATTGGCTTTACGCAATGTATCAACAGAACCAGATGCAAGTAATTGGTGGGCAATCGATTGGTGTTCATCATGTGATATTTGTATAGTTTTCATAGCGTTCTCAATGTCTTGTAGGTGATGGTAAAAGTCTTTTTCGGTTACGTAACCATAGAACTGTAAATTATGTCGTTTCAGTAAAGATTGCCTTAGACTATGCTCTTCTCGCACAACACCGAATGACTCGCAATATTCAATTAATTTAGTAACATAGAGTAAAGCCTCTGGTGCAACTCCATGTTTTTTTCTTTGTGCTTTTAATAAGTGACGCTGTAGCTCAACTGCTTTTCCATAAAGCTTGTTCATAACCCAAGTCGAACCTTCTCCCCAATTGCACGTATTACCATTTGGATGGAGTTTCGGCTTACGGCCACGACCAATTTGCATAGAAGACAAACCTCGAATGAAGGAAAGCTCATTCCCCTTGCCTACCGAATGATTACAAGTCCAATCAATGAGTGTTATTTCAGCCCCATTGCCAATTAAAGATGATGATTTTTTATCTGGAGTTTGGCGGTGTGAAAATCGAGTGTTTTTAGTAAATGGGGGTAAGTTAAAAGATGATAAAACGTGGTTATAAACCGCGACACATTCATCGATTGTTTTAAGGCCAAAAAGATTATCTACACGTTGCCACCGAGATGGGTTTCCCTCTACTCGAACACGAGTTCCATCACACCTAATAGTAAGCTTTGTACTAAAAGATCCTTCAAGAACCTTCTGATTTACAGAGCGCGGTAACTTTTCGCCAGTCTCTAAATCAACCCTTTCAATCACATGACGCCCCACGAGAGGCAAGTTTCCCTCATGGTGATCTTGTTGCATGAAAAGTTGGTCAATAAAGAACAAATCAAAACCCTGTCAAGTACGTTTTTTTATAACATACATGATACTAATACGTATATCAATGAATAGGTACGAAATAGTGGTGCTATACTTACCACAAAGCGTACTAAATGAGGTTTTTTGATGTTGAATGATGTAATTAAATCAGCGCGACTAGAGTGTGGATACACACAAGAGGAGATCGCTAAGCTGGTAAAAGTAGCAAAGCAAACCTATCTAAAATGGGAAAATGGGGAAACCGAGCCAAAGGCTACTCAAATAAAACTGTTAGCCGAACACCTCAAGATAACTCCAAATGAAATATGTTCAGGCGCAAGAAACAAAAGAATGGAATTAGAAGATTTCATCATACAAATGGCTATGTCAAAAATGCCAAATGAGCTCATAACCATGTACACATGGAGAATGATCCCTGACCATCTAAGGTTTTTCGAGAACATGAAAAATTTAAATGAAAATGAATACTACGACAGCATCGTAGAAGTCAAAGAAATCGAAGGTATATTAAAATAAGATTCCGGAATTCCGGAGTTAGTTGGGGTGTCACAGGAACCCCAACTCATTTTGTCGAAAATCTTCGTGAAACCCTCCCCCCACAGGCTGCGCCTGTAGAGGGACGGCCACACTCAAAAATTAGACGTTTGCGTAGTGATTTTGGGTACACAACATCAAATTACTGAGCTACAACTTTCATTTATACAAGAATAGAGCTTATTCCGTAGAATGTTCTAATGAATCTCTAATTGACTGCGCAATATCTAAAACTCGCTCATTTTCAGTAAAGCCATGCACATTGCCACTTAAGGTATGTTTCATAAGTTCCAAAGCGGCACAAGTCACTTTCCACTGCCTTTCTTGTTCAGTAACACCATAGTAATTATTTAAAATTTGTGTAAAGTTCGATTCTTTTGTTTCATATGACATGGATTATTCCTTAAATGTGTGAGATGTCATATACATAGATTGGGCTAAGGCATAAAAAAACAAGCCCATAGAGCTTAAAAAACAGTCTGGCAGGATGTAGGGTTTCAGTAGGAAATTGCAGTTCTGCAAAAGACTGTTTTCGCAATTTAAGGCTGGTCTGTAATTTGGCGTTCGGTGGGTTGCTTGTATGGCTATGCCATGAGTTCGCATTATACGAGTTATGTGACGGGCTGGCCTTGTAAAACGATTCTCGCTATCCAATAACCCAAAGCAAGCTTTGGGATTAGATTGTCCCTCGCCCACGTTTAACAGCGTTCAGGCTTGCAGCAAACCACTAAACATAACTCAACGTACATAATACGTACCTTGTATGTAAGCCCAATTTAGTAATGTCCGAATTATGCCTTTAGCTAGCGTTCATTTAAAACATGTAGCATTGATTTTATTTACATAGTAAACCTAGCTATCTTTAACCTTTACCATCAACCTTTGGAGAACAGTGTTATTAATACTCATATATAAGTTATAGTGCATTTGATTATGTAGGTATAAGGGAGGTACGCGCTATTAGTTAGCGTTATTTTCGTTTGGCTTTACGCTTTGACACGCTTGCTTTCACTTCGTGTGGGTACACATTGCGGATACGCTGTTGAATCTTATTGGGGATCGACTTACTGAATACGAGCTTAGTTGAACTTCGAGTGACGTACACTTTAATCATACCTGTTAACGTGCTCTTTTTAGCGATTTCACAACAGTCATGTTTAAATTGAGAAGTGATTTTTCCTTTGTGTGCTTTCAATTCACCTTCTTTAAATTCAATCTTTGCAATTGGTCTGTCATAGATAACTAACCAAAAGATTAATGCTGCTGCAATTAATAATACATATACCATTGAGATCCCCTACTTTATTTATTCAAATCCGCGGTTAATAAGCTCTCTAAGTCTTTCTTTAAAGTGTTCACTTTTTTACTGGATCTCTCAGTGCGTGACGCTTCACTTAACAAATATTCAATTGTATCTGATAAGGTTGAGTCTAACTCTTTAGCGCGTACTGATAGTTTTTGCCATACCGCAAAATCAAGATCGATAGATTTCTTTTTCGTGTGCTCTTGTTCTGCGTCAAAATGTCTTTTACGCTTCGCTCTGATGGCTTGTTTTAATTTATTTTCCAAATCTGGTGAGATGTGCTCTTCAATCCACTCAAGAACCGCTGTCGGTTCATGTTCCATCTCAATGAGCTGTTCTAGTGCAAGTCGCTGTTCACTGGTGTCAATATACCGGGTTACTGATATACCGGTACGAGACTTTGAGATTAAGTACGTCCATTTCCATCCCGCTTCAAGGTTCTCTAATTGTTGGTATTTCATAATCCCTTCTTCTATACACTCATTGAAAAACACATCCGGGTGACAATGTAACTCCGAATGAGATATTTCTCAACTGCATCTTCATTATTTGATTGGTATTGATAATTTAGCAAAACACTGATTTTTTTGAGCTATAAGCACAATTTTATGTCTGAGTTACTATGTTGTCTCTAGCGATTCCGATATACTGCTGAGCCTTTTAATGATTAATGTAGCGCGGTACGATGCATCAACAAAATCAGATACTTTTGCTTCCTCAATATGATAACTTCAACACCATATTCGAGCAATTTGACCAGATAGAAAACAACAATTTAAGTAAACTTCAACCAAGATTGATTGATGCTATAAAACGTTTCTGTCTACTCAAATCACAAGTAAAGATTCTACAGGTAAATGCTCCTGATAATTTTGTGTACCGTCAAATAATTAAAGATTGGATTAGTGATTTTACCGCATCTCCTGTAATTCAAATCGAAACTTTATCTGAACGTGAGCTATTTGGTTGTGTGCACCAATCAGATGATGGTGGTGCCATTATTCAGCCAGGGGCGATTCATCATGCTGATGGTGGGTATTTAATCCTTAGTGTCACCACCCTATTAGCTAACCCTACAATTTGGTTTCGTTTGAAGACCGCTCTACTTAGCGGTGAAGTAAACTGGCAACCAAGTGACCCAAAACGAAGCTGTAATTTACCTGCAGCGGCTAACATTGATATTAATTTGGTGCTGGTTGGTGACCGTTCTCTATTAGGCGATCTAGACCAATTAGAGCCTGATCTTCGTACTGGAATGTCTCTGTTTAGTGAGTTCGAATTAGAAACCGAACTGACTGAGCATAGTTTGCCATTCTATATTGGCTATATTAAACAACTACTCAACAATAATGGCTTACCTGCATTGCACGATGCTGATGCACTTAAACAATTATTGATAGCCAGTGCTCGTGAGTACGAAGATCAATCCAGAATTTCTTTATGCCCGATTTGGAATAGAACACTATTGGCGGAATCTGCCATTGATCCTGACACCCAACAGATCAACGCGCAAATGATAAAAGGGGCAAGCCTCGCTAAACTGTATCGAGAAAACTACTTACCTGAACGCGCACTTGGCGATATCTATAATGGCCAAGTTCTTATTGAAACTCAGGGTGAGAGAGTTGGTCAAATTAATGCACTAACAGTATTAGAAGTACCCGGGCACCCTCGTGGTTATGGCGAACCTGCTCGTCTCTCTTGTGTAATTCACTTTGGAGATGGCGAAATCTCTGATGTGGAAAGAAAATCTGAATTGGGTGGAAATATTCACGCCAAGGGTATGATGATCATGCAGGCTTTTGTTACTAACGCTTTGCAACTTCATGAAGCTTTACCCTACTCTGCATCAATGGTGTTTGAACAGTCCTACTGTGAAGTGGATGGCGACAGTGCCTCGCTTGCCGAGTTATGCTGCTTAATCAGTGCCCTGGCTGAAAAACCCATTGACCAACAAATCGCCATCACTGGAGCAGTTGATCAATTTGGACAAGTTCAAGCAATAGGTGGGGTCAATGAGAAGATTGAAGGTTTCTTTAATGTCTGTTCTCATCAAGGTCTAACGGGGAAGCAAGGGGTGATTATCCCTACTGCTAACCTCTCCCATCTGGTGCTCAATGATGATGTCATTACAGCCGTTAATGATGGTAAATTCCATATTTGGCCAGTTGATGATGCATCAATGGCATTAGAGAAGCTCACCGCTTTACCACTAAAAAGTGAAGAGGAAGAATCGCTACTCAATTTAATCAATCAGCGAATTCATGACTATGAGCATCCTGACCACTGTTCTTTCAGTTGGTTGCGAAGAGTAAAAAACTGGTTTGTCCAGCACTAGTACACTTGCTTAGCTTACACCTGTTAGCTAGAATAGCGTCATCAAATATCAGGAGCAGTTTTAATGTCAGATAAACCAAATTCTTATACACGTGAAGATTTACTTTCAGCCAGCCAAGGCGATGTATTCGGAGCAGATGGCCCTCTTCTTCCTGCACCAAACATGTTAATGATGGACCGCATTGTTAGCATCACTGATGATGGTGGCGAATTTGAAAAAGGTCAAATCATTGCAGAGCTAGATATTACGCCTGATTTATGGTTTTTTGATTGTCACTTCCCTGGTGACCCAGTGATGCCTGGTTGTTTAGGGCTTGATGCCATGTGGCAGTTGGTTGGATTCTACTTAGGCTGGATTGGTGGCAAAGGTAAAGGTCGTGCACTCGGAGTGGGTGAAGTCAAATTTACTGGCCAAGTATTACCAACGGCGAAGAAAGTGACTTATGAAATTGAGCTTAAGCGTGTCGTTAACCGTAAGCTAGTTATGGGTCTTGCAAATGGCCGTGTATTAGTCGACGGAAAAGTTATTTACGTTGCAAAAGATCTTAAGGTCGGTCTATTTACCGATACGTCTAAGTTCTAGTTCACTGTTTCGCAACTAGAAAGCAACTATTAATCGAAAATAAAACCAATCTCCATGATTGGTTTTATTTTGGCCTTAAAGAGTAAGTTATAGTGCATTTGATGAGCTATTAAAAGCCCCTACTTTCAAGGGGCTTACCATATATGTGTTATTGGCTATTTATACAAACCGGATTGTTTTTCATCTCGAGCATCTCGCCAACCACCTAACCAATACGATCGGGTGTCAGTCATTTGATATGGGCAGGCCTCTGATGAGCGGCCATTTATTCCCGCCTGATAACCCTTAGATTGTGCTCTTTCCAAACGATCGCGTTTTTGTCTCTTCATAGTGTTCAGTCCTCATATACGAAGAAGGTATCCCTTCACAATTTACTACTGTTGCTACGTCACGAAGTTTTGCCAATACACCTTTTTTTACTCCAGTTGAATAACATACTTTTTGTAGTGACTCTTAACTTCACTTTAAGAATCGTCCAATTTTTTCAGATATTCAAGCAAAAAAAATCCCTTAAACACGAAATGTGATCAAGGGACTAAAATTGAGACTTTACTAAAACCTAATGGAACTTTCGGCGAAACCCTAAGAAAGCTAATAAACCTAAGCCAAACAAACCGATACCCGCACCTTGGCGCTCTACCGTTCTATTTACGTAACCACGAGCAGAAATATCACTGCTATCTGCACCATTAACAGGAACCAATTTGACCGCCACTAGCTGTTCATCCGTATTGGCGCCACCACAATAGGCATCATGAGCAGTCGAGTCATAACCAACAGAGCAATAAAATGCGGTGCCAGAAATTACACCGGCATCGTTAATATCAGTGGCATCATAGATTCTGAACTGATTGTTGGTTGAAGTACTTGAGCCATCATTAGTCAGATCGTCTAATAACCACGCTTTGTTACTAAAAATTGCACGCCTAGCTGGTACATCTCCAGTTGCAAACGTGTATGGATTGATAAAACCGCGTTTGCGACGCTCCTTGCCATCAAATTCACGGTGATTCTCAACATCCACTTGGCCAACGATTTCATTAAAGTTATTCACCGCCCCCATTTTTCCACCGGCGCTGCTAAAGAAAATCCCACCGGTTAAGAAAGTGGCAGTCACCGTAGGATCGTCGGCTTTTGCAACAAATAACCGATTATTAGCAGTACCATTGCTTGGGAAATCGCCTGAACGTTTCGCCGTTCCAATAACCATCAAGTTATCATTGATGTCGGTTGCTACTGAGTTGGAGTGAATATAATCACTGCCACCATCAACTCGGGCACCACTGATAGGTTTTGAAGTCCAAGTTGAAGGTAAAGCAGTTATCGTTAAATCTGTACTTACAAAAACTGTCGCATCCATAAGGAGATTATCGCCATCTCTATAAGTATTGAAACCAGCAACGTAATATTTACTTCCATCGTCTGTTATTGCTCTAGCGCTTCCTTGAGCAGAGCGTTCGTTGATATTCGCACTGACACTTGCTCCCCATGGTAATACTACAGCTAAACTCTGATCGCCAGCCTGCCATACAGCCGCTTTCGAAGCAAACTGCGAGTTTTGACATTGCAAGGTAGTGGAAGCAGATGTACAACCAGTATAATCATGCGCAAGAGCAACGGACGCACTGCCTACGATTAGCGTATCATTTGTTCCCCACGCTCTAGTTTGTCCACGAGTGTCAACGCCTCCGTCTGTTGCCAATGCAGTCGTATTTATAAACGCTCTATTTCGAGTCTCTTTAACCCCGGAGCCAGCATTGACTAAACTGGTATTACCAATGACTTGTCCAGTCGTAGTAATTGCATTCACCACACTGTTTAAAGAGTCAGTGACAATGCCCGCTTGAGCCGTTTCTAAAAAACTGGCTGCATTGGTTGAAAAGTTAAGGGAGTACTCATTAGACCAATCTGTCCATCGATCTGTCGCCCAATAGTTACAAGTTGAATACCCCAGTTGATCAGTACAATAATCTTCAATGTTATCGCGATCACTATCACCATCCACATAGGTAAAGCCATTATTAACAGCGAAAGGGACCTCTTCGCGATATGAGTTACCTTCAATGATATTTCGACTGTCACCCGCTAATTGATACGATGAACTCGTGCATGCATTAGTGAAACAACTCGCAGCAACTCCAGATGGTTGAATGGCACTTCCGTACTGTTCGACTCCAGATGGGCCTGTGACTTTGAATACTTGATACAACGCTGCACTCGTAGGTGCTGAACTAAGCACTAACAGCGCAAGCGCTGAAAGGCGAAAACTTTTACAACTCATTACATATCCTATTTACATTGCGTCCAATTCTTCCCAACGCTCAAAAGCCACTTCAAGTTCAGATTCAGCGGCAGTTAATCGCGCCAAAGTTGATTCAGTGGTTTTGGAGTCTTGTTGGAAGAAAGCGGGGTCATTGACCTTCATTTGCAATTCAGCAATTTCATTCTCTAACTCTTCTAAACGTTCAGGCAGTGTTTCCAATTCACGTTGAAGTTTGTAAGAGAGTTTTTTAGGCTTCACAACTTCAACCGAGCTTGCCTGCTCTTCCATTTTATCTTGAGTTTTTGGTTTATGTTTCACTTGATTAGACTGACGGTGGCTCATTGCATTAGCGCGTTGTCTCTGCGCATCATGATAACCACCAACAAACTCTTCAATCTTACCGTTACCTTCAAATATCCAGCTACTGGTTACTGTGTTATCTACGAACTGACGATCATGACTCACCAATAATAACGTACCCTCATAGTTGGCAAGTAAATCCTCTAAAAGTTCCAATGTTTCGATATCTAAATCGTTGGTTGGTTCATCCAGAATCAATAAATTGTTAGTTCGAAGGAACAATTTAGCGAGTAGAAGGCGGTTTTTCTCTCCACCAGAGAGCGCTTTCACCGGAGTTCTTGCACGTTGTGGTGGAAATAGGAAGTCTTGTAAATAACCTAAAGCGTGACGTGTACGACCACCGACGGTCACCTCTTGCTTACCATCAGCCAAGTTGTCTATCACTGTTTTTTCAGGATCCAGCTTCTCACGATACTGGTCAAAATAGGCCACTTCTAGCTTGGTACCGCAGTGTAGCGATCCTGAATCAGGTTGTAGTTTATCGAGCAGAAGTTTAATCAGCGTACTTTTGCCACAACCGTTCGCACCTATAAAGGCAATTCGGTCACCGCGCATAATATTGAAGCTAAAATCATCGGCAATGACAGTGTCACCGATCTTGTAACTCATATTCTTCGCTTCAAATATGATTTTTCCAGAACGATTACTGGTATCCACTTGCAGGTTAACTTTACCCACCACTTCACGACGATCTGAACGCTCTACACGCAGTTGCTTAAGGGCTCTAACTCGCCCTTCATTACGGGTTCTTCGAGCTTTAATGCCTTCACGTATCCACGCCTCTTCAATCGCGAGTTTACGGTCAAATTCAGCATTTTGATCCGCTTCAACTCTCAATGCTTCCTCTTTCTCGATCAGATAATTTTGGTAGTCACCAGGGTAAGAGGTAAGTTGCCCACGATCCAAATCAATAATACGAGTCGACATGGAAGTAATGAATGCACGGTCATGTGAGATGAATATGATCGAACCACGGAAGTCCTTCAGAAACTTCTCTAACCACTCTATCGTTGTTACATCGAGGTGGTTGGTCGGTTCATCCAGTAATAAGACATCAGGATCGCATACAAGAGCACGAGCAAGAGCCGCTTTACGCTGCCAGCCCCCTGATAGGTCTGTTAACAACGTGCTGCCATCAAGAGCAAGGGCTTCTAATACGTTTTGAATGTTAGTATCAAACTGCCAAGCATTAGCGTGCTCTAGCTTCTCTTGAACCGCAGAGAGCTTATTAATATTTGATTCACTTGGATCTTCAGCCATCAGATCCAGCAGGTGGTGATACTCTTTTAACAACTCGCCCGCTTCGGCTAACCCTTCAGAAACATAATCGAAAACAGTCCCTTCTTGATCTTTCGGCGGATCTTGTTCCAAACGAGAGACCTTTACGTCTGTCATTATCTGAAGCTTGCCGTCATCCATGATGATATCACCAGAGATCACTTTCATTAGCGTTGATTTACCCGCCCCATTACGACCAACTAAACAGACTCTTTCATTCGGTTGAAGAACAAAATCAGAGTGATCCAGTAGCGCATTGTTGCCAAAAGCAAGTTGACCATTATTGATGGTAATTAAAGCCATTATTTTCTAACCATGATTGTAATTGTGAAGCGTCAAAAGGCCAGTTCAACTGTTGTTCAGCTGAATCCCCATTAACGACAGCAAAAGAGAGTACGGGTATTTGAATGCCATAACGTTGAAACAGTACATCGTCAAAAGCAATATCAACTGTATCAATTTGAGAGGTTGGCACGCCTATGCGCAGTAATAACGCATAAGCTTGCTCACATAGGTGGCACCCACTGGTACTATAAAGAGTAATCACAACAATTAAGCATCTATTTTATGAGTAATAACCCAACAGTTATGAATGTGTTTGTTACGTGCGAAATCCAAAGGCAGCGTTTTACTTGAAATATTAACGGCCACAAGATTGAGTGCGTCGAGCTTGTCAAAATCCATTTTAAAGTTACGCTTATTATTGGAAAAAACGATTTCGCCGTTACCACGTAACATACGTTTCAAGTTTTCAAACAACATAATGTGATCACGTTGAACATCAAATGTCTGTTCCATACGCTTTGAATTTGAGAAGGTAGGTGGATCGATGAATATAAGATCGTATTGCTCATCAGCTTGTTGTAACCACTGTAGGCAATCTGCTTGTAAGAACTGGTGTTGATTGCCAACCATTCCATTAAGCGTCATGTTCTTCTGAGCCCACTCTAAGTAGGTACGAGACATATCTACTGTCAGTGTGCTTTTCGCGCCACCACAAGCAGCATGAACGCTAGCTGAACCGGTATAAGCAAACAGGTTTAAGAAATCTTTACCCGCTGCCATATTTCCTAGGTTTTTACGAGTAATACGGTGATCAAGGAACAGGCCTGTATCAAGGTAATCTTGTAAATTAACCAGCAGCGTTACATCGTATTCATTCACTTCGATATAGTGAGAGCCTTCACCAAGCTTTTGGTACTGGCTGTTGCCCTTCTGACGTTGACGTACTTTTAAAATGACATCATTGGTGTCTACCCCAGTCACTTGGACTGTTGCACGGACCATCTCCATGATACGGCGTCTTGCCGTCTCTTCAGCAATGGTTTTAGGCGCCGCATATTCTTGAATAACGATTTGATCTTTATAGAAATCGATCGCAGCGTTGTACTCTGGAAGATCCGCATCATAAACACGAAAACACTCAATGCCCTCTTTACGAGCCCACTTAGAGATCTTCGCAATATTCTTCTTTAAACGATTAGCGAAATCTGGTGCAACCGCTTTATCTGCCTCTGCACGCTCTTCAGCACTACGAGTGGATATTTGATAGTTCTTTTGAACACACGGCAAAGCACCATTATTGAGCTTATACTGCTTCTCAGCACGCATACGAAGACAGCTTAGTAGCTCGTCATCAGAAGAGTAGATAGAAGCCGTGCTACCACCAAACTCGCTCTTTAATTGGTTACCAAACTCGGTATGAAGGGCTATTAAGGCAGGATTAGAACTTAAACGCTCACCATAGGGTGGATTACAAATTACAACGCCAGTCTCAAAGCATTCTGGACGCACTAACTTTGCGGCATCCCCCACATCAAACTGGATCAGATCGTCGACACCTGCGCGTCGGGCATTGTCTTTAGCGATCTTGATTGATCGTGGATCATTATCAAAACCGAAGAACTTAGCGCTCACTTTCTTGCTGCCACGACGGCTTTTCACTGACGCCTGGGTACGAACTTCGTTCCACGCATCAACATCGAAGCCTTTTAAAGATTCAAAACACCAATATTGACGTTTTACTCCCGGTGCGATCTCAGCGGCGATCATAGCCGCTTCAATCAGTATGGTTCCTGAACCACACATAGGATCAAGAAGATCCTTGTCGATCCCCCATCCACTTCGCATTACTAACGCTGCAGCCAGTGTTTCACGTAAAGGAGCACGACCTGCTTCTGTTCTATAACCACGCTGATGAAGCCCACTGCCTACCATATCGAAACCAAGTAGCCCCTTCTCACCAGATAAACGCATATGAACACGCAGTCCAGGATTCTCTTTACTGATTGAAGGACGCTCTAAATTGGCCTTATTGAAACGATCAACAATCGCATCTTTTACTTTAAGTGCCCCATACTGGCTATTTCGAATCTCTTGGTTTGTACCATTGAAATCCACAACAAATGTTGTGTTGCTATCGAAGAAGTTGGGCCAGTTTACGGCTGAAGCACCCAAATAAAGATCCATGTCATCACGAACATGGAACTCAGAAAGAATCAGTACAAAACGTGACGCAATTCTGCTCCATAAACAGCAGCGATATAGCAGCTCATCTTCAGCGTGAAATTTTACGCCAGCTTGTACAACTTGTGGGTTAGATACACCCAGTTCTTCGAGTTCTGTCGCTAGAAGGTTTTCAAGTCCTCTAGAGGTAATTGCTAAATATTGATTCATGAAATTCTTAACATAGTTAAATTGCTCGGGATTATACCGTAAATGAACTGGAAAATCGCAATGATGTTATGAAAATCATCCAAAAAAAAACTCCATTAATAAGAGTATATAAAACATATGGTTAACTCATTATTCAGTGACGGCTCTCTAAGCATAGCGTTCACTGTTAGCTGGGCCCACTTTGATGTCATTTTAACATCGCCATTTTCACCCCATCTGGTATATACCAATGAAGATTGATTGATGTAATTAAATTACAAATAACTGATAAATAGGAAATAAATCTATCTTAGGCTTGGAAATAGATGGGGTTTAGGCATGTTTATCCTGCGATAAATAACCTCAATATGTCGCAGAACTCTCAAATTTAAGACGTAAATATGGCAAAGATTTGCCCCTATTTAGTGATAGGTGCACGAAGAAACTCTTAAAAAGAGAATTGACTAGCTTGATGAACAAAGAATTGAACAAAAAATTTACATCGTTTAAGGGGATTCGATAACGATAAGGGGGAGTCAGTTGCGCTCACTAATGGTGAGATATCCGTAAACACAGAGTTATAAAGTGAATCATTGGGCCATAGTGAGATGCTAAATAGTAGATTAGCCTACCAGTGCATAACTGTTATTTTCGTAGTTAATTTGCACCTGGGTCATTCTATCGTGCATCACTTTAATTGGCTGGCTAAAAGTAAGTTGCTTGGTTTCGTTTAATGCACAAGGCTCCAAATCTACCAACATACAGACACTTGCAGATTCGCAGCTCTCAATCACAATAAAGTGCCCCTCTCCTAGCGTATTCGCTAAAGAGATAATTTCGGCTTCTGCAGGAGCATAGCCTGTTGACTGGTAATCAAAGAACCAACTTTTCGGTAAAAGTGGCTTCAAAAAGCGCTTTGCGGCAACACAGTTAAGTGCAAGCTCTGCTCGTCGAGGTTCTGAAATTGGGAGGTGGTTGATTTGGTCAATAAACATATGGTAGTTGGCAGCATCGTCCACAGTAAACTCATTGGATTGTAGCGCGCAGTCAACTAAAGACTTCACCGGAAGATTCACTCGAAAGACCATCTCCATGCCTAGATCTAACATTAGTGCCTTAGATTCTGTGTCGTAATACCAGTTCCATGTATCACTTGGTTTAAGCATTGTAGGCTCTCTATTTGGCTCAGTTAAAGGAATAACTCAACCTATCCGATGAATGTAATGATAATTCTACTTTCTGATCGGAAAAAAAAAAGGGGAAATAAATCCCCTTTTTTGTTTTTGTACGTAACCAAATGATATATTTTTCAGCTAGTTATAACTAAATGTTAT
>NZ_JAKJSQ010000069.1:0-18338 GCF_050337105.1 Aliivibrio kagoshimensis | reverse complement strand
GTTACTTATAGAGTGAGTGTCAACAATTTAACAAAAAAATAACCCCTACTTTCTGGAGCTTCAAACAAAAAACATCATAAGAACACCAAAAAAAGCAATTAACAATGGTGTTAGTCGCCCTTTCCTTATCAAATTCATATTTAACTGGAAATTTAGCTTATTTATCTTAAGAATTTTATGACCATTAAAAAGCAATCGATAAATACGCCAGTAAATGACCAATTATAGGCATTTAGAACAATAATTAGGAGGTAAGCAATAAAAACAATAGCTATGTCGTGATAATTTGGGAGGGGTTTGCAGTGGGGATTTTATTCACAATTTATGAATAAGGTACTTATGAGCTCAAAAGCAAGCTGCATAAGTACCCATGAATTACAGTTCGTCCAAGCCTAAAACATCTTGCATGCTATACAACCCTGCCGTTTTAGGCGCAAGCCACACAGCGGCACGTACTGCGCCATTTGCAAACGTCATTCTATCGGTGGCTTTATGGGTTATCTCTACACGCTCACCAATATCAGCAAACATCGCGGTATGCTCGCCGACAATATCGCCCGCGCGTATGGTTGCAAAACCAATTTCATCTTTGGTTCGCTCCCCAGTAATCCCTTCGCGGGCATAGACAGCAACATCCGAGAGTTCGTTGCCCATCGCACCTGCTATCGCTTCTCCCATACCTATTGCGGTACCAGAAGGTGCGTCGATTTTATGGCGATGATGCGCTTCAACAATCTCTACATCGCAGTAATCGCCCATTACTTTGGCCGCTTTCTCAAGAAGCTTGAATACCACGTTAACACCAACACTGTAGTTTGGCGCCATGATAATTGGCATCACATTTGAGGCTTCATCTATGATCGATTTTTCAGCATCACTAAAGCCCGTTGTGCCAATCACTAACACTTTATTGTATTTTTGGCAGATAGCTAAGTTGTGTAATGTTGATACTGGCGCAGTGAAATCGATGATAACGTCAAATTTATCACTCTCTTTAGCCAGATCATCAACAATGGCGATGTTTAACTTCTCAATACCAGCCAACTCACCAGCATCGGTTCCAACCAGCGTAGACTCTGCTCTTTCACTCGCTGCTGCCAATACTGCTGTTTCTGAGCGATGAACCGCTTTCATTAGGTTTCGGCCCATGCGTCCTGCAGCCCCTGCTATCGCAATACGTACCATTGCGTTCTCTCCTTTATTGTTATAAAAAACCTCAACCTTTAGGTCAAAGGTTGAGGTTTAGATTCATTAGGTGATATTTTTAATTTGAAGCTCTTTTGGTACTTCAAAAAACATATTCTCTTCTCGCCCGGATAACTCTTCAACGGTCGCATCTCCAACCTCTTTGATGCGTTCGATGATTTGATTCACTAGCTCTTCTGGCGCTGAAGCTCCAGCGGTCACACCGACTAATGCTTTATTTTCCAGCCAAGCTAATTGAATATCTTCAGCGCAATCGGTTAAGTATGCGTCGGTTCCAAGTTTTTCTGACAGCTCTTTTAACCGAGTCGAGTTTGAGGAATTTTTTGAGCCAACGACAATCAGCACATCCACTTTACTGGCCATATCTCTTACTGCATCTTGGCGGTTTTGAGTGGCGTAGCAAATGTCATCTTTTCTCGGCCCTTGGATATTCGGAAAAACCTCACGCAACTTATTAATCACATCAGACGTTTCGTCCACTGAAAGTGTTGTCTGGCTGACATAATGCAAATTATTGGGATCGGACACTTGTAAGCTATTGACATCATCTGGGGTTTCGACCAGATACATACCGCCTTCATGACTGGCATACTGTCCCATTGTGCCTTCAACTTCAGGATGTCCTGCGTGGCCAATCAGTACTACTTCCATATCTTTTCGGCTGGCTCTAGCCACTTCCATATGAACTTTAGTCACTAATGGGCAGGTGGCGTCAAAAACCGTTAATGCACGGTTTTTTGCCTCTAGACGTACCGCTTGTGATACGCCATGAGCTGAGAAAATAACAATATTGTCATCTGGCACTTCAGATAACTCTTCGACAAAAATAGCACCGCGCTGTTTCAACCCTTCGACGACAAAACGGTTATGCACCACTTCATGGCGCACATAAATAGGAGGCTGATACATCTCTAATGCACGCTCTACAATGCTAATGGCACGATCAACACCAGCACAAAAACCGCGAGGGTTAGCTAATAGTATTTTCATCTTATATTCTTATGCCCAACTCTTAAGCGTTGTTTACAGAAACAATATCAATATCAAAAATGACATCTTGGCCCGCTAAAGGGTGATTAAAATCAACCGTCACAGAGTCACCAACAATCTCAGTAATAATTCCAGGCACTTCCATACCATCCGGGCTACTAAACGCCATTATCGTACCAACTTCAGCCTTTGATTCCCCAACAAACTTACTTCTGTCCATATGATGGATGTTGTCAGGGTTAGGCATTCCAAACGCATCTTCAGCATCCAGCTCTAAACTGTGTTTTGTTTTTGCTTCTAGGCCAATAAGGCATTTTTCAAAGTTTTCACTTAAAGAGCCATCACCCATTTTAAATTTCGCTGGTTTTCCTGAGTTTACGGTCGAGTCTGCTACTGAGCCATCGTGCAATTTAATGGTAAAGTGCATCAATACTTCACTGTTCTCTTTAATTACCGACATGCTTACTTCCTTAATATTCTCTGTTATTGCTCTTTTTTATAAAGCAAAGCGCCGACCGAATCAACGGGCAGCGCTTAGATTTCATTGAATAACAACTATCATGCAGTTAGTCGCTATTGTCTATTTTTTTAGTTTTGTCTGCTTTAAAACCTTCCAGCACAATCAGTGCAGCTCCAATACAGATAGCGGCATCAGCAAGGTTAAATGCAGGCCAGTGATAATGACCCCAATAAAAATCAAGATAATCGATCACAAAACCATGTACTAACCGATCAAAGACATTACCTATCGCACCACCAATGATCGCTGCATAAGCGATATTCGTGATCTTATCTTCCGCGGAAGATTTTCTCATCCAGTAGATAAGCAGACTACAGATAACAAAAGCGATGCCCGTAAAGAACCAGCGTTGCCAACCTGAAGCGTCACTTAAAAAGCTAAATGCTGCACCATAGTTATGAACATACAAAAAGTTAAAGAAAGGCAGCACTTCAATGCGGTTTGCCCAACCATATCCCATGCTGTCCATCACAAACAGTTTGATCGTGATATCCGCAACAAACACGACGACCGCTAGCCATAACCAGCGGAGTCCAGACTGTTTGATTGACAAGCTCGATGCTTCTGCCATTAAACGTATTGACGGACTTCACCGTCTCCATCTACGTTAGTTACACAGCGGCTACAAACATCAGAGTGGCCTTCAACGCTACCTACGTCGGCAACATGGTGCCAACAGCGGTCACACTTCTGCTCTTCTGAGGCTTTAACGGTCACAAACAGACCATCAACATCCGTCTCTTGAGCGTCAGCAGGTTTGGAGTCTGTAACCACTACATCTGCTTTTGAGGTAAGAAGAACAAAACGAAGTTCATCTTCTAACTTGTTCATCTTCTCAGCCAGCTCAGCAGAAGCGTATAACGTGACTTCTGCCTGCAATGCTCCACCGATGATCTTCTCACCACGTGCCGCTTCAAGCAGTTTGTTTACTGCACCACGAACCTGTTGAATGTCAGACCAGAATTCATTACCCAGCTCTTCATTTTCGTCAAGGTCAAACAGTCCTTGGTACCATTCGCCAGTAAAGACAAACTTATCACGCTGACCTGGCATCTCATTCCAGATTTCATCTGCTGTGAATGACATAATTGGCGCCATCCAGCGAACCAGTGCTTCAACAATGTAGTAAAGCGCACTCTGGCAACTGCGTTGAGCGTGACCACCCTGTTTTGCCGTGTATTGGCGATCTTTAATGACGTCTAAGTAGAATGAGCCCATTTCAATTGAGCAGAACTGCATCAAACGTTGCGTTACATTGTGGAAGTTATACTCATCGTAAGACTTAATAATCTCTTCTTGTGCAGCGAAAGCACGTCCAACAGCCCAACGATCCAGAGCGACCATATCTTTCGCAGGGACAAGATCCGTTTCAGGATTGAAACCACTTAAGTTTGCTAAGAAGAAACGTGCGGTATTACGAATACGGCGGTAAGCGTCCGCTGAACGTTTTAAAATCTCATCAGATACGGCAACTTCACCGGTTGAGTCCGTTGATGCGACCCATAGACGCAGAATATCAGCGCCAAGGTTATTAGTGACGTCTTTTGGCGCGATTACGTTACCGATGGATTTTGACATCTTACGGCCTTTACCATCAACAACAAAACCATGCGTTAACACTTGCTTGTATGGGGCTTTATCTTTCATTGCTACTGACGAGATCAACGACGACTGGAACCAACCACGGTGTTGATCTGAACCTTCAAGATAGAGATCCGCACTGTTACCGTTAAACTCTTCGCGGCTGTCAACGACCGATGAATGAGTAACACCTGAATCAAACCAGACATCCAGCGTATCCAGTACTTTTTCATAGTGTTCAGCATCGTCTGAGCCCATTAGCTCTGCAGCGTCTAGGTCCCACCATGCTTGAATGCCTTTTTCTTCAACCAACTTCGCTACTTTTTCAATAAGCTCGCTGCTCTTAGGGTGAAGCTCTTGAGTCTCTTTATGTACAAATAGGGCAATTGGTACACCCCAAGTACGTTGACGAGAGATACACCACTCAGGGCGACCTTCAATCATCCCTTCAATACGGCTTTGACCCCACTCAGGCATCCACTGTACGTTTTTCACTTCTTCAAGTGCTTTGGCTCGTAAGCCCGCTTGATCCATTGAAATGAACCATTGTGGCGTCGCGCGGAAAATAATTGGGGTTTTATGACGCCAGCAGTGTGGGTAACTGTGTTCATAATTTTCATGATGCAGCAGAGAACCATGCTCTTTAAGCGTTTCAACCACCGCGGCATTGGCTTTAAATACGTGCTGACCTGCAAATAATTCAGTATCTGGTAAGTAAACACCATTACTGCCCACTGGGTTAGCCACTTCTAAGTCATATTTTTTACCAACCACGAAATCTTCTTGGCCGTGACCTGGTGCAGTATGTACACACCCCGTACCCGATTCAGTCGTTACATGTTCACCAAGAACGATAGGCACATCAAAACGGTAGAATGGATGGTTAAAGCGTAATAGCTCTAAGTCAGCACCTTTACAGAAGCCTAATTTAGAGAAGTTCTCAATACCCGCACGTTGTAGCACGCTATCTGCAAGCTCTGTGGCTAAAATCAGACGTTGTGGTGCATTACCTTCAACTTGGATTAATACGTACTCAAGATCTTCATGCATAGCAACCGCGCGGTTAGCTGGCATAGTCCAAGGTGTCGTGGTCCAGATAACCACTGAGATATCGCCTCGGCCCTGCTCACCATCGAAGTTGAACTTAGCCAATACAGCGGCTTCATCCACCGCTTTGAATGTAACATCAATCGACGGGGATACTTTGTCTTGATATTCAACTTCAGCTTCTGCCAATGCAGAACCACAATCGGTACACCAGTGAACAGGTTTAAACCCTTTCAGTAGATGTCCCTTATCAGCAATGGTACCCAATGAACGAATAATGTTCGCTTCAGTTGCAAAATCCATGGTGCGATAAGGCTTGTCCCACTCACCTAAGATACCTAAACGAATGAAACTCTCTTTTTGGCCTTCAACTTGTCCAGCGGCGTAAGTACGGCACTTTTCACGAAATTCAGCCGCCGTCACTTTATGTCCTGGTTTGCCGACTTTCTTCTCTACCATTAACTCGATAGGAAGACCATGACAATCCCAACCTGGAATATATGGTGAGTCAAAACCAGACAGCGTCTTTGACTTAATAATAATATCTTTAAGAATTTTATTTAGAGCATGACCAATATGAATATCACCGTTGGCGTAAGGAGGGCCATCGTGCAATATGAAAGATTTTTTACCTTTCTTAGCTTTGCGGATTTCACCGTAAAGATCAGCGTCATTCCAACGTTTAAGCATTGCTGGCTCACGGTTGGCCAGGTTACCACGCATAGGAAACCCTGTTTCAGGTAGGTTCAGGGTATCTTTATAGTCACTCATTGATTCTTAATTCCGTTAACTTGGGCGAAGTTAATTATTATTTTCAGAAAGCCACACCCGAGCTTTCTGAGCATCTGATTCGATTTGTTTCTTTAATGCTTCAAAAGAGTCAAATTTTATCTCTTCTCGCAATTTATGTAGAAGTTCAACTTCAAGCTGTTTGCCATATAGATTGGCGGTAAAATCAAATAAGTGAACTTCTAGCTGCTGGCGCACCCCATCTACTGTTGGGCGATTACCAATATTTGCAACACCACCAATGGCGCTGTTGCCAAAACCTTTGACTTTAACGACATACACACCGGATACCGGAGAGACGCGTCTTTTCAGTGGAATATTCGCGGTTGGAAAACCAATAGTACGGCCTAACTTTTGACCATGTGAGACACGACCTGTCATGCTGTATTGCCTACCAAGCATTAACGATACGCTCTCTAGCTCATCATTGGCTAACGCTTCACGAATACACGTGCTACTGACTCGTTGCTGAGATAAACAGAAACTCTGTGTACTCACCACGGTGAATCCGTACTTCTTTCCCGCTTGCTCTAATAGAGAAAAATTTCCGCTACGATTGCGGCCAAACGAAAAGTCATCACCGACCACTAGAAACTTAACACCCAAACGCTCAACCAACAAGCTTCGTATAAACTCATCGGCTTCAATATTGGCAAAATCTTGATTGAAATTAATACACAATAATCGCGCTAAGTTTAATTTACTCAATTGAACGTACTTGTCGCGAAAACGGGTTAAGCGTGCTGGTGCATTTTCACCTAAAAATAGCTCCAGTGGTTGTGGCTCAAATGTCATGACCATCGAGGGCAAGCCTAACTCACTTGCTTTTTCACTAACCTGCTGAATTAATTGATGATGCCCAAGATGAACGCCATCAAAATTTCCAATGGTTAAAACGCAGCCATGGTGGCTAGCGCGTATGTTATGAATCCCTCGAATTAATTCCATTCTGCTTTATCACTACTATTGGAGACAAAAAACCGACGAATTATATACTATCAGTACGGTTTTGGGTATTGCCTTAGCTCACCATTAACTTTCTACTTTAAGATGATGCAATCTAACACCAAACAGCAGTGCCGAGATGACGTAAACACCAGCACCAAGTCCAATCATTCCCACTAGAATCTCAATTCGCTTCAATAAGCTCCAACCAACCCATACATCCAAACTTGGTAAAAACCACAAAAGCGTGACCACCAGCATAATGCCAGCCAGTACTAACTTACCGACAAACAATAGTGTCTGCTTGGAGAATTGATAGATCTCAGCACGGTGTAGGCCTCTATACAACAGCCCCGCATTCACCAGCGCTGAAAGAGCCGTTGCCATTGCCAATCCAACATAACCATACATTGAAGCAAAAATCGCATTAAATACCATGTTCGTTGCCATCGCTATAATCCCATATTTAACAGGTGTTTTTGTATCTTGCCTTGCGTAGTAACCCGGAGCTAACACCTTGATCAACATGAAATTAAGTAAACCAGAAGCATACGCAAGCAGAGATAAAGAGGCGTTATGTACATCTGTAGGGGTAAACTCCCCTCGCATAAATAGCACCATTAACATGGGTTTGGCTAACACCATTAACCCTAACATGGCCGGAATCCCAAGCAGTAAGACCATACGTACGCCCCAATCCATGGTTTGCGCAAACTCTTGAGGTTCTGAATCAACATGTTTTCTTGATAAGGCCGGAAGGATTACCGTTGCAATAGCGATTCCAAACAAACCTAATGGGAACTCTAACAATCGGTCGGAGTAGTAGAGCCAACTGATGGAGCCCGTTGCTAAGAAACTGGCAATAAAGGTATCAAACAATAAATTAATTTGGCTCACTGATACCCCAAATAACGCCGGGATCATTAAGGTTCTGATTTTAACTACACCAGGATCACGCCACCCCCACTTAGGTCGTACAAAAACCTTCTCCTTAATCAAAAAAGGAATTTGAAATAGGAATTGAATGAGTCCACCTAAAAACACGCCAATGGCTAAGCCTATTTCAGGCTGTGATAAGTTGGGCGCGATAAAAGTAGCACACGCGATGATTGAGATATTTAAAAACACGGGAGTGAATGAAGAGACCGCAAATTTTCCTAGCGTATTGAGGATGGCTCCAGACAAGGCGACAAAAGTAATGAACCACAAATAGGGGAAGGTAATCTTCAACATCAAACTGGCCAGCTCAAACTTTTCGCCATTAGGACCGCCGTTTAACCAATCAATGAACCAGCCCGCTCCAAATAGAGCAGTAACCACTCCCGAACCCAATACACCGAGTATCGTTACTAGCGTAACAATCGCACCAAGTGTTCCTGATACTTTCGCAATCAGCTCTCTTGTCTTATCTAAATCGCCTTCTGCGTGAGATTCTGTGAGAACAGGGACAAAAGCTTGAGAAAAAGCACCTTCAGCAAACAATCGACGTAAAAAGTTAGGAATTTTATTAGCAAAAAAGAAAACATCCGCTGAAGCCCCCGCTCCCATTAGGTTTGCGACCACGACATCACGCACTAAACCTAAAACACGGGAGACTAAAGTCATGATACTTACTATCATTCCTGAACGTAAAAGACGTTTACTCACAAAAAACCTCGAAAAGATGAATACTAAAGCTTACAACACAAAGGAATGCTGATAGAATACCTGCCATCTTAACCGTGTTAATCCGTTATCACCATGACTTGTTTTGCTGATGACGATAATTTACACAAATCATTTGACAAATTCGGTTAGTCTAGGCATAGTTCTCGACCTTAAATTTTCACCGAATCAAAGTTTGGAGTTAGACCCTTGGCTAATAGTAAATCTGCTAAGAAACGCGCTATCCAGTCTGAGAAACGTCGCCAGCATAACGCTAGCCGTCGCTCTATGATGCGTACTTACATGAAAAAAACTATCGCAGCAATTGAAGCAGGCGATAAAGAAGCAGCGACTGCAGAACTTGCAGCAGTTACACCAATTTTGGACCGTATGGCAGGCAAAGGCCTTATTCATAAGAATAAAGCAGCTCGTCATAAGTCTCGCTTCACTGCAGCAATCAAAGCGCTTTAATTAGCACTTTTATTGTTCAGAAATAAAAACCGGCCTTGGCCGGTTTTTTTATATCTGCATTTTGGTGTTTTAAATAACGTTTTTATTTGCAGTAAAGATCGTGCAGAAGTTGAATCATCGCTCTTACTTCGGCGCTCTTTATCGAGTAATAGACGGTTTGTGACTCTTTTCTGGTCTGGACAAGCTCATCACGTCGCAACCAAGCGAGGTGCTGTGAAAGCGCCGATTGGCTAAGTCCTAATTTATCGCACATAACACCAACGGACATCTCACCGTCAAGCAAGTAGCATAAAATAAACAAGCGGCGTTCATTGGCCATTGCCTTTAATAACACAACAGCTTGTCCGCTGTTCTGTTGCATTCTCTTCAAATCCATCATTCAGAGCCTTTAGTTAAGTTGATGCTAATTTACTAAATGTGAATGAAGAATACTACTGTTTTACATCAGCAAAGAGAGATAAAGGCTATACGCAGAAAAGAGAGTCGAAATCGGTTTCGCAAATACTTTTTACAGCAGGGTGCTGTATCATTCTTTCTGCGAAAATAACGTAATACTCCTCTTTTAATTCAGCTACCTTCGCAACCTGATATAGAGGAACACTACCATCCATCTCTTTTTGATAGATTTGAGGGGCTAAAAAGATCACGTTGTTATAACGTGCAAAAGATTTCATTAAGGCTGCATCATCAAATTCACCCAAGACGTTTGGTTGAATGCCCTGCTGATCAAACCACTGGATCAATTTTCTGCCCATTGACGTTCGACTGCCAGGAATCAATAGACGATGTTTTTCTAAATCCGCTGGGAAGTCATCAAGTTGAATCGCTTTCTGACTAAAGAAACTCATATTACACTCCCCCAGTTTTTTACTAAACAGTCCGGGGCTTTGTGTCGAGTCGACAGGGTAATCCGATAAGATCATATCGAGTTTATGTTCAGACAACTTCTCTAAAAGCAGTTCATGGGTCGATTCAAAGCATCGCAGGTGAATGCTGCTATCTTCAGGTACTGTCTCTACAAGGATCTGGCTAACCAACCGCTTAGAAAGGGCATCAGCAACACCGACATCCAGCAGTACATTCTCTTTTTGAGAGTAGTTGACTATATCAAGCATTTCATAGCTTAAACCAAACATGCGATCGGCATACTTATAGACTAACTGACCGAGCTCAGTCGGTTCGATACTTCGGCCATTACGCTTAGTCAGCTTGCCATCCATTCGATCTTCTAATGCTTTTATCTGGCCCGTTACCGTCTGTGGGGTAAGGAATAGAGCTTCTGCGGCTTTTGTCACTGAGCCTTTTTTGCAAACCATCCAATAGTAGTAAAGATGGTTATAGTTAAGATGAGACATGACACTCCATAAAGAACTGCAATTAACTAAACAATTATGACAGTTAGTAAAACGCTTTCAATATAAGAATAGACTTTAATTACATCCCAACATTTGACCTGATCCGCTGTCCAGCTCTCTGCTCTAACGCCCTAGCCATAAAAGAGCCCTCTTCTTCTGCTTTCTTCTCTTCCGCTGCAGATATCTTCTTAAAAGCCTCCTCACAATTTATTTTTACGCCATTTAAATAGGCTTGGCACACCTCATTTTTATCTTCAGTCGTGCAGTTGGCATACTCTTCTGCAGCAATAGAAAAGCTGCTCAATACAAAAACGGTGCCGATGATGCTGCTACATCTGTTCATAATAGTATCCTCACATTTTATTGGTTATCTCTAGAGTGCGATATTTAAAAAACAATAAACAGTCGAATCTTCTTTAGGTTTAGCTCGGAAAAACCGAACTGAACCGCGCTAACGACAATTTTTTCCGCTCTGAATATGACAGTAGCCTGACAGAACTGACATCAAATCGTCTTAAAACTGACAAAAAACTGTAAATAACAATTAATATCAACAACAACAAAACCCGTAAAAACCCTAATAAATCAGTGAATTAAATATAAGGAAATCCAACTTATTTTTCGCTTAGGTAATATGACGCTCTTTTATTAAAATTGTCATATTTCTGAAATAAACCTTATCTACTATCGCTTCAGATAAACAAAACGACAAAACTGAATTAAGTCGCGGAGATTAAAATGATGAATACCCAAACACTGAGTGCTACTGTCGATAGTAAAGGCTCCACAAACTGGGTTCGCTGGGCAGGTCTTGCCTTTATGCTCTACTTGCTACTTCTTGCAGTAGCAATGATTAGTTCTGGATTTAAATGGTCTGTCGGTGAACAGGCAAAAACACTGTTTGAATTCGCCTCACACCCTATCGCTGGGTTAATGATCGGTTTAACTGCAACAGCGTTAATTCAATCTTCAAGTACCGTCACATCCATCATCGTTGGTTTAGTGGCTGGTGGTTTGCCCGTAGAAATGGCAATACCTATGGTCATGGGGGCCAACATTGGTACTACACTGACCAATACACTCGTTAGCTTAGGGCATGCTCGCTGTAAAGATGAGTTCCGCCGTGCTTTTGCCTGTGCCACAATTCATGACTTCTTTAACTTACTTGCTGTCGTTATCTTCTTACCTTTAGAGATGATGTTCGGCATATTTGAAAAGATCTCACACTGGTTAGTTTCACCACTACTTAGTGCTGGTGACATGAGCATAAAAAGCTTCAACTTTATCAAGCCTCTAACTAAGCCTGTTGTCAGTGCGGTTAAAGAACCACTGTCTACCTTTGGTGAGATGACTGGCGGCCTTATATTAATCTTTTTAGGTATTGCCCTCGTTTTTGTCTCGATTACGGTGATGGGGCAACTAATGAAGAAGCTGATGGTTGGTCGCGCACGTGATATTCTAAAAAGTGCAATTGGACGTGGTCCACTACACGGTATCGCCTCAGGTTCAGTAGTGACTATATTGGTTCAGTCCTCTTCTACTACCACTAGCTTAATGGTGCCACTAGTCGGTACCGGTGTACTAAAAGTGCGCGATGTTTACCCGTTTACTCTTGGCGCAAACATAGGTACTTGTATTACCGCCCTACTTGCTGCAACTGCCGTAACTGGTGAATACGCCGTCTTTGCCTTACAGATTGCACTCGTACATTTAGCCTTTAATATCACCTCTACCTTAGTGATTTTCGGCATTCCCTTTCTTCGAGAGTTACCACTCAAGGGTGCTTTCTACATTGCGGAAGTTGCAGCAAAGAAAAAGTCGATTGTTGCTGCCTACATCGGTTTCGTATTCGTTGTATTACCCGGTACTATCCTTGCTCTAACGGTGTAATCACCTAACACCTTTCAGGATGAGACAATACATAAAAGGCCCTGCCACTAACGTGACAGGGCCTTTTCTATATCTAAACTAATAATAGTTAAATAGCGATAGGTGCTTTAATACCTGGTTGAGCGTTATAATCTACGATCTCAAAATCTTCCAATTTGTAATCAAATATTGAGTCCGGTTTACGATTAATCACCAGTTTAGGCAGTGACGTTGGTGCCCTCTTGAGATGCTCAAACACAATGTCATCGTTCAAGTGGTTTGAGTAGAGGTGCACATCACCAAAGGTATGTACAAACTCTCCAACACCTAAATCACACTGTTGCGCAATCATATGAGTAAACAGCGCATAACTAGCAATATTAAACGGAACTCCTAAGAAATAATCAGCACTGCGTTGATACAGTTGACAGGATAACTTGCCATCTGCCACATAGAATTGAAATAGGCAGTGACACGGCGCTAATGCCATCTTGCCTTGTTCAGCATTCATTTGTGGAGATTGACTCTCGTCAGGAAGATCCGCAGGATTCCAAGCGGAAATAATATGGCGTCGTGAATGAGGTTTGTTCTTTATCTGCTCTATTAACTCTGCAATTTGATCAATAGTCGTTCCATCAGGACATGTCCATGAACGCCATTGAGCACCATATACCGGCCCTAAATCTCCAGATTCCGTCGCCCACTCATCCCAAATTGACACTTTATTGTCTTGAAGATATTTAACATTGGTATCACCATTTAAAAACCACAACAGTTCATGAATGATCGCTCGGGTATAGAGTTTCTTGGTGGTCAGCATAGGAAAACCATCATTAAGATCAAAACGCATCTGTCGCCCGAACAAAGAGCGAGTGCCCACTCCCGTTCTATCACCACGGTCACTGCCGTTATCTACGATATCTTGCATCAAATCTAAATATTGCTTCATGACTAATCTGTTCCCAACACTAAAAAATAGAGTAAAAATTGCATACAAGGTAAGAGATTCTCTAACCTTTTATTTATATATCAACTGGCCTTTACGCTTTTCTCTTCACGTTTGTATGCCCACAACACCATCACTAAGCCACCAATGACCATTGGAAGAGATAGGATTTGCCCCATACTAATAAAATCACCAAACAGCCCAAGTTGTGCATCAGGTTCTCTAAAGTATTCAATGATAAACCTGAATGAACCATAACCAAATAGAAACAGGCCTGAAACCGATGCTAATGGACGAGGCTTACGGATAAACCAGTTTAGAATAAAGAACAGCACCACGCCTTCTAAGGCAAATTCATAGAGCTGTGATGGATGACGAGGTAGAGGACCACCGTAAGGAAATACCATAGCCCAAGGAACATCAGAAACACGCCCCCATAACTCGCCATTCATAAAGTTACCTAAACGACCTAATCCGAGGCCAAACGGCACTAACGGGGCAATAAAATCGGCAATACTGAAGAAGGTACGTCCATTTTTATAGCCGTACCATAACATGGCAGTGATCACACCAAGTAACCCACCATGGAATGACATCCCTCCAGTCCACACTTTAAATAAATAGATAGGATCATCAAGGAACATACCAAAGTTATAGAAGAGGACGTAACCGACTCGGCCACCAATCACCACCCCTAGAAACCCAGCAAAAAGAAGGTCGCTGACCTGATCTTTATTCCAACCGCTATTCGGACGCTCTGCTCGCTTATTCGCAAGCCACAACGCAAACATAAAACCAAACAGGTACATCAACCCATACCATCGTATTGCTAATGGTCCTAACTCAATAAGGACAGGATCGATTTGTGGAAATGTAAGACTCATTAAATAAATTCTCTATATAAAATTGTGGCTAACCAATAAACATTTTGATGCCAATACAAATTAAAAACGCGGCAAACACTTTTTTTAAGGTTCTTGTTGGTAACTTAAACGCTAACGAGGCACCAATTTTAGTGGTGAGTACTGAAGTAGAAGCAATACCAATAAGTGCAGGTAAGTAAACGTATCCGACACTAAATTCAGGCAAATGTTCAACAGAAAGGCCATGAAAGACAAAACCAACCATTCCCGCAATGGCAATCATAGTGCCACATAACGAAGCGCTACCGATCGCTTTACGCATCTCTACGCCATGCATACTCAAGTAAGGTACCGTTAATGAACCACCTCCTATACCAGCAAGACTTGCTACGGTACCAATAATACCACCACTGATGGAGCAGCCTAGTAGACCAGGCATCTGCCGGGTTGATTTCACTCTTATTGAGATAAACATTTGAACGGCTAACATCAATACAATAACTGAGAATATTTTAGGCAGTAGGTGAGATGGGATCAACTCAGCAATGTAACTTCCCGCTATTCCCCCAAGAACAACACCTGGTACTAAACCTTTAATCAGATAGAAATCAACATTACCCAATTTAAAGTGATTAAATGCTGAAGAGCCTGATGTCAGCACAATACTCGCTAATGAGGTTGCTAATGCAATCTGCATGACAATATCACCGGCGACATTCGCTTGCGGCAGCAGCCACAACAGTGCAGGGACAACCAATAATCCACCGCCGATTCCTAGAAGACCAGCCATAACACCCACAACAGAGCCTAACATTAAGCACATGCCAAACAACCAAATCGTACTTTCCAACATGATGCTTTGTCGCCTTTTCTCTATTTCCCGGCTCGAATGAAGCCACCTAAACCTTTAGTTTCCAAAAAGTTCACCATCAATTCACGTATCTCTTCTGCGGCATAACAGTGATCAATCTTTTCGACCATTATAACCAACTCGTTCAAAGATACTTGACGCAATATATATTTAATTTTAGCGACGCTGGAAGTATTCATGCTTAAGGAGCGATAACCAAGACCAACTAACAGAAGCGCGCCAATAGGATCACCGGCTAATTCACCACATAAACAGACCGGTAATTGATGCTGGTTACTCACATCAATAATATGCTTTAACGCGGCAATCACGGCGGGGTGAAGTGAGTCATACACATCAGCCACTCTGGTATTATTTCGATCAACCGCCAGCAAATATTGTGTTAAATCGTTACTACCTACTGAGATAAAATCTACTTTTTCAGCAACCTGAGGAAGAAGATAGAGCATAGAAGGCACCTCTATCATAATCCCAATCTTAGGCCTTTTTAGTTGGTGCTCAGATAAGGTTGAGACCTCATTATACGCTTGCTCAATAAATGCCAATGCATCATCCAGCTCTTTTAAACCAGAGATCATCGGTAACATGATATCCATGTTATCTAAGCCGACGCTGGCTTTTAACATCGCGCGCAACTGGATTAAGAAGATATCTGGATGATCAAGGGTAAATCGAATACCTCGCCAACCTAGGAACGGGTTGTCCTCCTCAACGGAGAGATAAGGCAGTGGTTTATCCCCTCCAACATCGAGTGTTCTCATCACAACAGGTTTATTGGGATAGGCTTCTAATACTGAGCGATACTGCAGTGTCTGCTCTTCTTCAGAAGGAAAGCGGTGTTGAAGTAAAAATGGGATTTCAGTTCGGTATAGACCGACCCCTTTCACTCCTTTATTAATCGCGATACTCGTATCGGCACTCAATCCGGCGTTTAAGAAGAGATTAATTGATAATTGATCTTTGGTTTGAGTGATCTCTTCGATCTCTCCTTCCACCAACTTTGACAGTTCAAGCTCTTCATTTAGAAGCTGTCGATACTCTTTAACTAAAGCTCGAGATGGGCGAACAAAGATCTGTCCACTATAACCATCCACTATTGCTTTCTTGTTATGCAGCTTTTGAGGGGTAATATCGACCCCCATCACTGCCGGTATACCTAATGCACGAGATAGAATGGCCGCATGAGAATTAGAGGCACCTTCCATAGAGACAACCGCTTTTAGCTTCCCTTTTGGGACGCTGGCCAATAAGGATGCCGTTAACTCTTGGGTAATAAGGATGACAGGATGAGGCCAATCATATTCAACTGACTCGCCATTATAAAGGAAGTAGAGTAAACGCTGACCTAACTCTTTAATATCTTGAGAACGCTCGCGGAGATAAGGATCACTCATTTTACCAAAACGAGCAGCATAGGACTCAACAACTTGTCTTAACGCCCAATCTACCGTGTCACCTGACTTAATCTGTTTTTTTAGATCCTCACGTAAAGTGGGATCATTCAATAAGTGAATAAACAGATCAAAAATTGCCAAGGTATCTTTATTTATATCATTAACAAGACGCTTTCTTAGTTTTCTAAAATCCTTCATAGCCAGATCAATAGCTTGAGATAGACTTTCTAGCTCTTGATGTATATTAAGGGTGGAGCAAGGACTGACTGACTCTAACTGAGGTTGTTCATCCCCCCACCACAGTGGAGCAATCGCTACACCCGGTGATGCCGCAAGACCTGAAAATACCTGAGTTTGTTGATGATTTTTAAGCCTTTGACCTTGCGCTTTAGCATGGGCAAATATTACAGCTAACTGAGCGGACAGAGTAACGAGAAAGGACTCTTCCACTTCTGTAAAAGATCGCTGCCTACGTTGTTGAACAACCAATACTCCTAGGCAATTCCGGCGGTGCACAATAGGCGTAGCCAAAAAAGAGTGATAAATCTCCTCACCAATTTCAGGTACGTATTTATAATTAGGGTGATTAACGGCATCGGCAAGGTTTAATGGCTCAACCGTTCGGCAAACCAACCCAACTAAGCCTTCATTAATATCAAGAGTGACTGACTTACTTGGAGTCACGAGCCCCTTTGTCGCCATTAACTCTATTTGTTGTTGCGGTTCATTAACAATGTATATAGAGCAACACTCTGTTTGCATCGCTTTGCATGTTTCATTCACTAAGATCTCTAAAGATTGACGAAGATCATCAACCTTTGAAACCTGCTCAACTATTTCCCTCAACTGGGTTAGCATATTAGGCCTTATCTTTCCTTTTATGCTTTCGCTCTCTAAAAGGCATGGTAACGGCTGCGAACTCTTTCATCGCACGTCGATACACATCTCGCTTAAACGACACAACTTGTCGAACTGGGTACCAATAACTTACCCACCTCCAACCATCAAACTCTGCAGTTTGACCACGTTGCATGTTCACCTTAGACTCACAACACTCTAGGCGTAGCAAAAACCATTTCTGTTTTTGCCCGATACAAACAGGTTTGGATTCCCAACGAACTAAGCGTTTTGGTAATTTATATCTTAACCAATGACGACTTGTCGCTAAAAGCTTCACATCTTTTTTTGTTAATCCAACTTCTTCATATAACTCTCGATACATTGCTTGTTCAGGAGTTTCACCTTCATCAATCCCACCTTGAGGGAATTGCCAAGAATGTTGACCGTATCGTTTCGCCCAGAATACTTGACCTTGGTGATTACATATTACTATGCCCACATTAGGACGGTAACCATCGCCATCAATCACTGGATGACCTCAAATTAAAACTCTGTTAATACTGATTTTTTCACAGATCACTGCAGTGGGCAAATTTGTTGTCGTTTAATGAGCAATTTTTATTATCTAGCCCCCATTTTTGTGAATAAAAACGCATACAATGCAAGCTATCCACATAATAAAAAGAACTAACGCGATTTATTCACCTTTTCTGTGGGTAACATTGTGAAAAACTGATTTTTAGTGCTAGCCAACGTAATGTGACGATCGTCACTAAAAAAGTCGATCCATACATGGAGGTACAATTATCAATATAAATTCAATCACTTACATAGGTAATTGTCTGTTTGGCATCATTTTTAACTCGTTAAAATGACGCCTATTCTTTCAACAGGTCAAAGATCCACCAGCCTCACATTTGTCCACAAATATGATCCTATTTTTCTAAACTCCTGATAAAGTCAATAAAAAAGATCACCCTTTTTGCTGTGTATAAACACACTGTTTT
>NZ_JAKJSQ010000068.1:0-18403 GCF_050337105.1 Aliivibrio kagoshimensis | reverse complement strand
GTTTAGTGCACCAAGAGCTGAACCCTGGATTACTGGAAGATCATCACCTGGGTAGTCGTACTCAGAAAGAAGTTCACGAACTTCCATCTCAACTAGCTCAAGAAGCTCTTCATCATCAACCATATCACATTTGTTCATGAATACGATGATGTAAGGGATACCAACCTGGCGACCAAGTAGGATGTGCTCACGTGTCTGTGGCATAGGGCCATCAGTCGCAGCAACTACAAGGATACCACCGTCCATTTGAGCAGCACCAGTGATCATGTTTTTAACATAATCGGCGTGTCCAGGACAGTCAACGTGTGCGTAGTGACGCTCTGGCGTATCGTACTCAACGTGAGAAGTAGCGATTGTGATACCACGCTCGCGCTCTTCAGGAGCATTATCGATAGAAGCGAAATCTTTAGCTTCACCACCGTATACTTTTGACAAAGTAGTACAGATAGCAGCAGTTAGAGTTGTTTTACCGTGATCGACGTGGCCAATTGTGCCAACGTTTACATGCGGTTTAGTACGTTCAAATTTTTCTTTAGACACGATCGTGTTCCTTCCTAGTTAAGAGACGCCCTACCGTCGTATGGACGTATCAGAAGTCTTTATTAAAGTACAAATTAAATCTGTACTGAAAAACAGTTAAGTTCGTTCGGCGATTATGCCATCAGCGACGTTCTTAGGAACTTCAGCGTATTCACTAAATTCCATTGAGTACGACGCGCGGCCTTGAGTCGCAGAGCGCAACGAGGTTGCATAACCAAACATTGAAGATAGTGGTACTTGAGCACGAACGATTTTCACGCCAGCGACGCCATCATCCATACCTTCTATCATGCCGCGTCGGCGATTAATATCACCTACCACGTCACCCATCCAATCTTCAGGAGTGGTTATTTCAACTTTCATCATGGGTTCAAGAATTACAGGTTGCGCTTGAAGTGCACCGTTCTTGAAAGCCATTGAACCAGCGATTTTGAAAGCCATTTCGTTTGAATCAACGTCATGGTAAGAACCGTCAAACAGTGTTGCTTGTACGTCCAATACTGGGAAACCAGCAAGTACGCCATTATTCATCTGTTCTTCGATACCTTTAGCAACTGAACTTATGTATTCACGAGGTACAGCGCCACCAACTATTTCATCAACAAAAACAAAGCCTGCGCCAGGTTCTGATGGTTCAATCTTAAGCCATACGTGACCATATTGGCCTCGACCGCCAGATTGACGAACAAATTTACCTTCAACCTCAGTTTTACCACGAATAGTTTCACGGTAAGCAACTTGAGGTTTACCAACGTTGCATTCAACACCGAATTCACGGCGCATACGATCAACGATGATATCAAGATGGAGTTCACCCATTCCAGATATTAATGTTTGACCCGATTCATCATCAGTTTCGACTCGGAAAGATGGGTCTTCCGCCGCTAGTTTTCCTAACGCGATTCCCATTTTCTCTTGATCAGCTTGTGATCGAGGTTCAACAGCGATTTGAATAACCGGATCTGGGAATTCCATACGTTCCAGAATAACTTTGCTATTCTGATCACATAAGGTATCACCCGTTGTCACATTTTTTAGTCCAATTGCTGCTGCGATATCACCAGCACGAATTTCACTAATCTCTTCACGTTTGTTAGCATGCATCTGTACGATACGACCAAAACGTTCACGCTTCTCTTTTACTGAGTTATAAACGCCGTCACCGGAATTTACAATGCCAGAATAGACACGCATAAAGGTTAGGTTACCAACAAATGGGTCAGTAGCAATTTTGAATGCTAATGCGGCAAAAGGTTCATCATCACTTGAGTGACGTTCAACCGGATTACCATTCTCATCTTCACCTTTGATAGCTTTCACTTCCGTTGGTGATGGTAAGAACTCAATAACTGCATCAAGTACAGCTTGAACACCTTTATTCTTAAAAGCAGAACCACATGTTGCTACTACAATTTCGTTGGCTAAAGTACGTTGACGAAGTGCAGCTTTGATTTCTTCTTCAGAGAGCTCACCTTCTTCAAGGTATTTCTCCATCAACTCATCAGTTGCTTCTGCAGCTGACTCAACTAAATGCATTCGCCATTCATCGGCCAAATCTTGCATATCAGCCGGAATGTCTTCATAGGTAAACGTAGTACCTTGATCAGCTTCATTCCAGTTAATTGCTTTCATTTTGATCAGATCAATAACGCCTTTAAACTCCTCTTCCGCTCCAATGTTCAATTGAATGGGAACGGGAGTTGCACCTAGACGATCTTTTATTTGCTCAACGACTCGTAAAAAGTCAGCGCCAGCACGGTCCATTTTATTAACAAAGACCATGCGTGGAACTTCATACTTATCGGCCTGACGCCATACAGTCTCTGACTGAGGCTCCACACCAGATGATCCACAGAAGACAACTACGGCACCATCAAGTACACGCAATGAACGTTCAACTTCAATGGTGAAGTCTACGTGTCCAGGAGTATCGATGATGTTGATGCGGTGTTGTTGGAATTGTTCTTCCATACCGCGCCAGAATGTTGTAGTTGCAGCAGATGTGATAGTAATCCCACGCTCCTGCTCCTGCTCCATCCAATCCATAGTTGCAGCACCGTCATGTACTTCACCAATTTTATGAGACAAACCAGTGTAGAACAAAACACGCTCGGTAGTTGTAGTCTTACCGGCGTCAACGTGAGCAACAATACCAATATTTCGGTACAGCTCAATAGGTGTTATACGAGCCACAATTGTATCCTCTTACTAAGGAATTCCTTAGTGGATGAACAAAGTGCAGCAAAAAATGCTGCACCTTTGGTATTACCAGCGGTAGTGTGCGAATGCTTTGTTCGCGTCTGCCATGCGATGAACGTCTTCACGTTTCTTCACAGCAGTACCTTTGTTTTCTGATGCATCAAGCATCTCGCCAGCTAGACGCTGAGCCATAGATTTTTCACCACGCTTACGCGCAGCTTCAACTAACCAACGCATAGAAAGAGCGTTACGGCGAACCGGACGAACTTCTACAGGTACTTGGTATGTTGAACCACCCACACGGCGAGATTTAACTTCTACCGATGGACGAACGTTTTCAAGAGCTAGTTCAAATACAGCTAAGTGATCTTTACCAGATTTCTCAGCCATTAGTTCTAGTGCACCGTAAACGATTTTTTCAGCAGTTGATTTCTTACCGTCAACCATTACGATGTTTACAAATTTTGCCAGCAGTTCAGATTTGAACTTAGGATCCGGAAGGATCTTACGCTGGCCTATTACGCGACGACGTGGCATGGAATTTCTCCGTTGTCTTCTTCAGGTTTTTTCCAAAACTTTTCAGAAATATCAATAAATAGTGTTTGGCCTTACTTAACGCTTATCTTTTTAGAAAAGACGCATTAAGACTTAGGACGTTTAACACCATACTTAGAACGACCTTTCTTACGGTCGTTAACGCCTGCACAGTCAAGTGCACCACGTACGGTGTGGTAACGCACACCCGGTAAATCTTTAACACGGCCACCGCGGATAAGCACAACACTGTGCTCTTGAAGGTTATGACCTTCACCACCGATGTATGAAGTAACTTCAAAACCGTTAGTTAGACGAACACGACAAACTTTACGAAGTGCTGAGTTCGGTTTTTTTGGAGTAGTAGTATATACGCGAGTACATACACCACGTTTTTGTGGACACGCTTCGAGCGCAGGCACGTTGCTTTTAACAACTTGCTTTGCACGTGGCTTGCGTACCAACTGATTGATAGTTGCCATTTAAATAGCTCCTGATATTACTTACGTAAACATGTGAAAAATCTATTCCCCATAATGGGGACGCGAAATTTTATGCCTCGAACAATTATGTGTCAAGAAATATACAACTTTCTGAGTGATCTATTTCTGCTACTGACACAAATTGAAGGATGAAATGATGGAGTAATCACCAAGAAAGTGATTTATTCCTGCTTGTGGTTAACTCCACAAAGCCTTTAAAATCAATGAGATTAACCAGGCCGGATTGGGTATTATCCATTCCTCTGGCTAACACATCTGGCTCTAGTGCATACACAGAGACGCCAAGCTCAATAAAAGACAATAATTGGGCATTATTCTGATATACGAGGTAAATGGCATCTTGAGTTAATAAAATAGTATCACTGGGATTGATATAATCACTGATCTGGTTCATCGGGTCATTCAATGTACTCGTTTTAGAAATAATGTGTAACATATCTCTCTTATCCAACCTGTTCGTCATTCAGTCATTAGAAGACAAGTACATTGTCGCACTCATCGATTAATTGTTGTATCTCAATAGCGGATACCGAGTTAGCCTCAATGATTAATTGTTTCTCATCGATCTGCCTTGCCATTAATGACGCTTTACACGCATAGATGTCGTCAACCTCATACAGTCCTAACATTTTAAATGTTGAGATGTAATCACGAGATTGAATTAACTCTGGTTGCTGCTTTGAGAGCAGTTGATAGACGCCATCGTTGACAAACAGCACCCGTATATTATCGGTATAAGCTGAAGCCGCCAATAAGGCGTCAAGCCCTTCTCGACCAGATGATGAACCATGGGGCGCTGAATTAAAAATAAAACCTAACTTGCTCATTCTATTATCTCAAACTATCAAAACTGAACGACACGATCCGCAGTCAGTAATCGCATCGACAGTGAGCCTAACCCCACTTGAGAAAAACCTTTCGCTAGGTTCACGTTATCAAGACCATGTAGCTTTGATTCATCATCACTAATTATCCCTCGACGTAATGCGGCAGCTACGCATGTCTCTAGTTTGACATCGTGTTGTTCTGCCAGATTCAACCAAGCCTGAGTAATATCAAACTCATCATTGGCAGGCACGAGAAGTGCGGAGGCATTATTCACACCGTCTTGATAAAAAAATACCGCTTCAAGTTTGTGCTGCTCGGCAATCAACGCCTCTGCAAATAGATAAGCACTTCTTGCCGCTTGGGTTCCATATGCTGGACCATTCACTACCAGCGTGTAGGTCAAACTCACTACTCGCCCTCTTCCGTTTTTCGTTGGCGAATATAAAGGTAGACCGTATGTTTGGATATGTTGAGTCGATCAGCAACTCGGTTGATCGCATCTTTAATATCAAATATCCCTTTATCATAGAGATCCATAACAATCTGTCTGTTTTTAATATTATTAGCCACGCTCTTATCGGCATTGATCTCTTCTACGGTAAACTCCACCGTTTGATCCACCAGCTCATCGACATCACTGGCAAAGTTCACCGTTGAAACTGCTTCTTGCGCTTCATCTTTAGGCATGAAAGCTTGAAGAACCTGAGAGAGTGGTACGTCTAAATTTATATTGATACACAAAAGGCCAATAATACGATCATCACTATTTCGAATCGCAATAGTGATCGACTTCATCAACACTCCACCTTTGGCTCTGGTAAAGTATGAACGAGAGAAATTCCCTTTTGAACCTTCAATGTCTCTTAGCATTTGCAGCGCTAAGTCGGTAATTGGAGAGCCAACTTTTCTGCCTGTATTCTCGCCATTCGCAATTTTAATGGCGGACTTATTCAGATCATCTAACGAATGCAATACGATCTCACAATACGTTCCTATCAAACTGGCTAAACCGTCAACCACCGCCTCATAGGATTTCAATATATGATAATCATGCTTGGTGAACGCTAAATTATCGGGTAATTCATTTGTCATATACTCTGATTCACTTGCCTCATCATTTGAAACCACGTTATTTTTTCCATTCAATTAAAACTATTAAAGTAAGTTTATCAGATTATTTGAATCATTTTGAGTTAGCTACAAAAAGACCCAGCGAAAGCTGGGTCTTTAGTATGATCTAAAACAATATTAGTTCTATTTATTGTACCGCAGCAGCTTCTTCTGCTTTCGGGTTGATCTCTTTCAGTTCTACTTCAAAAACTAACGTTGAGTTCGCAGGAATGGTTGGCGTATCTTGCGCACCATATGCAAGCTCTGCAGGAATCACAAATTTAAACTTAGACCCTACTGACATTAACTGAACCCCTTCAGTCCAACCAGGGATAACGCGGTCAAGTGGGAAAGTAGCAGGGACACCACGATCAATTGAGCTATCAAACTTAGTACCATCAGTTAAAGTACCAACATAATCCACCATTACCGTATCAGTAGCTGCAGGCTTAGCTCCTGTACCTTCTTTCATTACTTGGTACATTAGGCCAGAGTCCGTTTTCGTAACCCCTGCTTCTTTTTCAAAGTTGGCACGGTAGTCGTTACCAGATTGAATTACAGCGGCTGCTTTCGCTTCTGCCTGCTCTTGAACAATTTTAGACACGCGCTCATCAAGTTGCTGTAATACCGTTTGAATCTCTTCATCGGTTAAACTTGATTTGCCATCAAACGAATCTTGAACGCCAGCAAGAACTAACTCTTTCTTAAGATCTAAGCCAAGCTCGGTCTGTTTTTCTAAATTTTCACTTAAATATTTCGCCAGTGATGCACCTATAGCATAAGCGGCTTTATCATCTTCTGTCGTAAACTCAATGGCTGCTGGTAATGTTACCGCATCCATTTTAGGTGCTTCCTCTTTTTGACAACCTACCGCTAATAAAACGGTTGCAGCTAATAACGACACTTTAAAGATTGATTTCATTTATTACTCCGGATATTTATGGGCTACTACCCAAAATTGTATTCGTTTTTCGTTTCTATCGTGCGAAACAGGATTAACAACAATATACTCGTAACTGTCACTAATAGACAAACTGGATATTCATTTTAATGAGAAAAATATATTACTATACGATTCTTTTCTTTACCTTATTTCTCCTAACTGGGTGTTTCTTTAACGGTGCAGAATCACAAAGGTGGCCTTTAGCCCCAGAAGGCGCCACGGCTTTCGCGCTCAGTGCCGATGGTCGGTTTGCTCTTTACTACTCAAAAAAACAGCAGCTCTCATTTTGGGATCTTCAACAAAACAGGCAACTTGCTGCATTAGGCGCGCTTGATGCAGAAGATACTACCGTGTTTCATATAGAGATTTCAGATAACAATCGTTTTGCTATTACCTCGTCCCAACAAAATTTTGCCATTTGGGATTTAGGGTTAAGTCAATCAACGGGGCTCTGGTCAATATCTGATGGCGTTATTCGCAGCCTAGATATCTCAAATAACGGCACTCAAGTACTACTCGGACTCTCCAACGGAAAAGCCATTTATGTAGACTTAGTCACTGGAAGACGTTTAGAGTTCCTTGCGCATCAAGAAAAAGTAAATTCTGTCTCTCTATCCGCAAACGGAAAGTATGCGCTCTCAGGGGGAGATGATAAGTTTGCCTACTTGTGGGACACCACCAGCGGACAAATAATCAATACTTTTAAACATAAACATCACGTTAATCAGGTTGCTCTACAACGTGATGGTAAGCTTGCTTTCACAGCCGACGGTAGTAATCAATGGCGACTGTGGAGTATTCCATCTGGTAAGCTTTACTCTGAGTTAACCACTTTTGCTCGGGGGCAAGTTTTTTCAATCAGTCGATTTAGTCATGATGGAAAACAGATACTCACCGGAACGCCTGCAGGTTTAGTCATGCTTTGGGATGCCGCCACTGGTGATAAAGTCAAACAGTGGAAAACGGAGCCATTAAAAGACTCTCGCCCAGCAACAGCGGTAGTGTATGATGTCGCGATAGATTCACAACAACGAGTCATTTCAGCGACCTCAGCGGGAATTGCTCAAGCATGGTTGATAGAGTAATGACAACAGAAAAAACAGCGCAACTTGAGAGTCAAATTGAGACATTAGAGTATAAAGTTGCTTTTCAAGAGCAGACCGTCGAGGAGCTTAACGAAGCCCTTAGCCAGCAACAGCTCTTGATCACTAAAATGCAAGACCAGATGAGTTACTTAGCGGGGAAAGTGAAAGGCATGGAGTCGCCAAATATGGCGGATGCGTCCGAAGAAACCCCACCCCCACACTACTAAACCCAGCTCTGTTCATGTTGAAGAGGAGATTCTTCCCTCCTCTTCAATAATACAACCCGTTTTACTCTTCATCAGCGAAAATTGCCACACTCAACGATCCATCGATATCGATCTTAGCGCGATACATTCCACTGCTGTTCATAGCAAAATACGTAGTACCTTGCGCATCCATAGCGATCAAACCACCTTCACCGCCCATCGCTTTCAATTCCCCCTGAATAATGGTCTCTGAAGCTTGGGCTACCGATTCACCTAAATAACGCATGCGTGCCGCCACATCGCTAGCAACACAGCAACGTAGGAAATACTCTCCCATCCCTGTACTAGAGACTGCTACGTTCCCATCTCTTGCGTATGTTCCTGCACCAATAACCGCAGTATCACCGACACGACTGAATTTTTTATTGGTTACTCCCCCCGTGCTGGTTGCTGCTGCTAAATGGCCTTGACTATCTAATGCAACCGCTCCGACCGTGCCATGCTTCCTGTCGTCTGGGTATGTTGATTCCGACAGTGCAAACAGTCCTTTTTCTTTCATTGATTGCAACTGTTCATAGCGCCTATCGGTAAAAAAGTAGTCTTGCTCGGTATACTCATGTTGCATTTGAAAAGCAAAACTCTCTGCGCCCTTGCCTATCAACATAACGTGCTCACTCTCAAGCATAATATCTCGAGCCAGCTTAATCGGATTTTTAATATGAGAAATCCCCGCAACCGCTCCGGCGTCAAGATCTGCGCCTGACATAATAGAAGCATCCATCTCTACGGTCTCATTGTGTGTTAATACAGAGCCTCTACCTGCATTAAACAGCGGTGAATCTTCCATCACAGCAACCGCGGCAACGACAGCATCAATCGCACTGCCACCCTTTTGCAGAATTTGGTGCCCGACTCTTACTGAATGTTCAAGCGTTTGGCGAAACTCTTGGTTTAACTCCGGTGTCATCTGCTCTCTTAAAATTGTGCCTGCACCACCGTGAATCGCAATCGAGTATCCATTAGCCATAAAAAATCCTTGGTTGAGTCCAAAAACAAAAAAAGCCTTAACACACTGTGCAAGGCTTTCTTATTAATCGTTATTTGAGCTTAGTGACTTCCACAGCCACCGCCGCCACAGCAGCCGCCTTCTTTTTTCTCTTTCTTCTCTTCGCCATGACCGCCACAGCAGCCTTCTTCACCATGGTCATGATCGTGATCGTGTCCATGACTACCACAGCCACCCTCTTTATGGATGTGGCCGTGTTCAACTTCAGTCTCAGTCGCTGCACGTAACGTAATGACTTCAACATCAAAATCTAATGTTTGACCTGCAAGCATATGGTTACCATCAACAACAACATGATCACCATCAACAGCAGTCACTTCAACTGGGATTGGACCTTGATCCGTATCAGCAAGGAAACGCATGCCAACTTCAATCTCTTCCACGCCTTGGAAAACGTCAGCAGGAACACGTTGAACCATCTCATCGATATGTTCGCCATACGCTTCAGCTGGAGCCACAGTGATGCTGAATTTATCGCCAACAGCTTTACCTTCTAAAGCGCTCTCTAAACCTACGATAAGATTATTGTGACCATGAAGGTAATCTAATGGAGCTTCAGCGGTAGATTGGTCTACTACCGCGCCTTCTTCTGTTTTCACTTGGTATGCGATACTAACAACAACATTTTTTTCAATTTTCATTTCTGCTCCAAAATAGCTGGGGATCAACAATTCGTCGAATTGCCGATATGATACCGAGTTTTTTATCGATTGCCAAAATCAATTCATTGACTATTCGGGTTTAAATATCCCAATAACTTGCTCTGCATCATGATCGCTCGACTCTGCCGATTTTGGCAATCTTTTGTCCTTATGATCACACTGCACACACTCAACCCACTCGATGTTGTTTTCCATCCACCAACGCAACGTATCTTGAGTGCTACATGAAGGGCAAACTGCGCCAGCTATAAAACGTTTTTTTATCTTTTGAATCATGGTTACTGCATCCGTTTTCATTATTCTACTATTCTCTGCTGAATCGATTATCCGTCCCAGCGGTTCCCTGTTCTTCTTTCGTGCTCCATCTCTTTAGAGAAGATCTCTTCCAACTCGACTCTTGCCTCTTTGGCTCTTGAAGCCAGTGATTTATCATCACTGTGCAAGGGCAGTAGCTCTTTTAACATCGACACATCTAATTTTCTAAAGTGCGCCTCAGCTCTTTTTGCTTGATAAGGGTGCATACCTAATACTGTTAACGTTTTTTTCCCTAAATCCAACGCACCAGCAAACGTCTCTCGGCTGTAATTTTCAATGCCATGACTTAATAGTTCATACGCTTCAACTCGACTCCTCGCACGAACTAAAACCGTTAAATGAGGGAAATGCTTTTGACATAGGTGCACCACATCCATGGTTCTTTCTGCATCATCCTTACAGATGACAATCGCTTCTGCACTTTCCGCCCCAGCCGCTCTTAATAGCTCAACTTGCGTGGCATCACCATAATAAACCTTATAACCAAACTTTCTGAGTAACTTAATCTGACTAGGATCACTTTCAAGAATGGTCACTCGGATCTTATTCGCCATCAATAGTCGACCAACAATCTGACCAAAGCGGCCAAAGCCTGCAATGATCACCTTAGGCTTGCGATCAATCACATCATTTTCTAGCTCTTCATCTTCAACATTCATGGTTAATGCAAACCACTTACGCTGCGCAATCAATATCAAAGGTGTGGTGATCATAGAGAGACTGACTATCACGAGCAGCAGTGCGGTTAGCTCTTTCCCCAACAAACCTTCACCTTGTGCGGCGGTAAACAGAACAAAAGCGAACTCCCCGCCCTGACTTAAAATGGCGGCCATTTGGCTACGCGCTTTCGCCCTGGTACCAAACCCTCTCGCTAAGCCATAAAGAATAAGGCCTTTTGTTGCCACCAATAGAAAAACAGCAGTAAAGATTTCAAACGGATATAGAGCGATCATATCCAAGTTAACTGTCATCCCAACCGAGATGAAAAAGAGACCTAACAACAACCCTTTGAAGGGCTCGATAGCCACTTCAAGCTCATGTCGATACTCACTTTCTGCTAATAATACTCCTGCTAAGAAAGTTCCTAGCGCCATCGAAAGCCCTAAGCTTCGCATCACTACCGCTATACCGATAACCAGTAACAGGGCCGTAACCGTAAACAGTTCACGTGCTCCACTGTGAATAACATAACGAAATAGAGGGCCAATAAAATAGTGTCCCCCAACGAGCAGCGCTAATATCCCACCGATCATCCAGAGGAAATCAATCCAACTGCCTGTTCCACCGCCAGCAATAATTGGTAAAAGTGCCAGCATTGGAATCACAGCAATATCTTGAAATAGCAAAACCGAAAAACCAGACTGCCCGGTCTCGGTTCCAGAGAGCCCTTTCTCTTCAATAACTGTCAGAGCAATCGCCGTAGAAGAGAGCGCAAGCCCCATTCCGATAACCAAACTGTTTTGCCAGTTCGCTCCCCATAACATGGCAATCATCATTAGCGCCCCACAGGTCACCATGACTTGTGCGCCACCTAAACCCAGTATGGGCTTTTTCATTTGCCATAACTTCTTTGGATTCAGCTCTAACCCAATCAAAAAAAGTAACAGAACCACACCAAATTCAGAGAAGTGTAAAATAGCTTCAGTATCATTAATGAGTTTTAAGCCCCAAGGACCAATAGCAATACCAGCTATCAGGTAACCTAATACCGAACCTAAACCCAAGCGCTGCGCAATCGGAACCGCAATGACTGCAGCTCCAAGAAACACCACACTCGCTTGCAAAAAATCAGATGTCATAATTGATCACCACTTCACACTGCAATGGATTCTGTAACCAGCGTTGATATTCATCGGCTTGCTGCAACCGCTCTATTTTAGAGATATTTCTCGACCAATAGATAACCTTAGGTTCTAACCAATGCATTTGACATAAGTAAGCAGTAATTTCAAAAGGGCGTAGAAAATCATTCATCGTATAACGGTTATAACCTTCAGGTGTAAAAGCTTGTTTTGCCCCTCCTGTTGTCACCACCGAACGCCAATACTTTCCGACCATCGCTTTACCGTCGCCATACGCAAACCCTTTGCCCAATACACAATCTATCCACTCTTTTAATAACGAAGGGCATGAGTACATATAGAGAGGATGTTGAAACACAATAATATCGTGAGCTGATAACAGTTCATGCTCATAGATAACATCAATAAAAAAATCGGGATAGCTCGCATAGAGATCATGCACCGTCACATTGGGTAAACTGATTGCCGCGTCAATTAATACTTTATTGGCAATGGAGTTCTCAGGATCAGGGTGTGCAAATATTATCAATATCTTAGGTGGCGCCGAAATGCCTGAAGTCATAATGTTCCACTATTAAGTCTAAGGGATCTATTTCTATTAGATTCTTTAACTACATCATACATAATTGTAGATAAATCGGGATAGCTTGTTTGAGATAGTCGACAATTCCTACGGTAAAGCCTACTATGCTTGTCAGTTTTCATACCCCAATTACTGTCAATAATAAGCAACCATGATTATATTTTCTGATATCCAATTATTACGCGGTGGCAAAGCACTGCTCGATCAAACTTCAGCCACAATTCATCCCGGTGACAAAGTCGGCCTAGTGGGTAAAAATGGCTGTGGCAAGTCCACACTGTTTTCTCTACTGAAAGATGAATTAAGTTTAGACGCAGGTTCACATCAACTGCCATCTAATTGGGAGATTTCATGGGTTGCTCAAGAGACACCAGCTTTAGAACGTAAAGCGATTGATTATGTCATCGATGGTGATCGGGAGTTTCGAGGGCTCGAGCAGCAACTATTAAAAGCAGAGCAAATAGACAATGGCACGCTGGTTGCGGAATTGCACGGCAAACTTGACATTGTGGGTGGATACACCATTAATGCTCGAGCTTCCGAATTGCTTAATGGTTTGGGGTTTTCACAAGAACAGATGGGGTGGAATTTAACTCAATTCTCTGGTGGTTGGCGTATGCGCTTAAACCTTGCTCAAGCCCTACTTTGTCGCTCTGACCTGTTACTGCTTGATGAACCAACCAACCACCTCGATTTAGACGCGGTGATGTGGTTAGAGAAATGGCTGCAATCTTATCCTGGCACTTTAGTATTAATCTCTCACGATAGGGATTTCTTGGATCCGGTAATCAATCGAATTATTCACATTGAAAATCAACAGCTCAATGAGTACACCGGCAACTACTCATCATTTGAAAATCAACGTGCTGAAAAAATGATTCTACAGCAAGCTCAATTTCAGAAGCAGCAAAAAAACATGGCTCATATGCAGTCATACATAGACAGATTCCGTTATAAAGCCAGTAAAGCTCGACAAGCTCAAAGCCGAATTAAAGCACTAGAAAAAATGGAAAAAGTCCTACCGGCACAGTTGGATAATCCATTCAGCTTTAACTTCCGTGAACCAGAAGCACTCCCTAACCCAATCTTAATGATGGATCAAGTCTCTGCCGGTTATGGTGACACTACTATATTAGAGAAAATCCGCCTCAACTTAGTACCAGGAAGCCGTATCGGTCTGCTTGGACGTAATGGCGCAGGTAAATCAACTCTCATAAAACTTCTTTCTAGTGAGTTGGCACCACAAGGTGGAGAGTTTACCTACTCTCAAGGGGTGAAAATTGGATACTTTGCTCAGCATCAATTAGAGACACTGCACGTAGAAGAGACACCACTGCAACATTTAATGCGATTAGCTCCGAAGCACACTGAGCAACAGTTACGAGACTACTTAGGTAGCTTTGGATTTAAAGGGGAGAAAGCCCTCGATAAAATCGGCCCCTTCTCAGGTGGCGAAAAAGCGCGTTTGGTTTTAGCGCTGACCGTTTGGCAAAAACCGAACCTATTGCTGCTCGATGAACCAACCAACCACCTTGATCTCGATATGCGACAAGCCCTTACTTTTGCACTGCAAACCTTTGAGGGTGCGATGGTCATTGTTAGTCACGACCGTTATCTATTACGTGCGACAACGGATGACCTCTACTTAGTTGATGACAGACAAGTCTCTCCGTTTGATGGTGATCTTGATGACTACTACAAATGGTTAGTTGAACAACAAAAAGCAGAGCGCAAAGAGCTACTAAATAAAGATAAACCCGCTGATGCCGCGCCAAATATTAACAGCGCGGTATCGAGAAAAGATCAAAAACGCAGAGAAGCAGAGTTTAGAAAAGAGACCGCACCACTGCGTAAAAAAGTGACTCAACTTGATAAGCAGATCGAAAAACTGAGTCTACAATTGAGTGAAGCTGAAAGTGCTTTATCTGAAACATCCCTGTATGACGCTGACAATAAAACACAACTAAACCAAGTGTTAGCCTCTCAAGCACAAGCTAAGAGTCAACTTGAAGAGGTGGAGATGGAGTGGATGGATCTGCAAGAGCACTTAGAGCAACTTGAGCAAGACTTCCAGTAGATATGACATTACTAGCAGAAGATTTTTGGCGTTTTTCACTTCAGCACTACTCAAAACCTGAAGTGAAAGAGGCGTGCTTGCTGCTGCAGAATCATTATCAAGGGAATGTGAATTTAGCTCTGCTGCTCGCATGGTTAGATAATCAATCCCTGACCATCAAAGATTGGCAAGCTCTGCTACCCGCTTTGGACACGACGAATGCATTGTTAACCTCATTTCGAGCTCTGCGTGTACAAGCAAAAGCCTCTGCAAACCCTCTGTACCAACAGATGTTATCCTTTGAGCTTGAAATAGAGCAACAACAGCAAGCTCATTTAATACATGCCGTTAATCAACACGAACTGACCACGAACTCATCGCCATCACTGCTTGAACGATATTGTCACTCGCTCAATGCCGACATACTAATTGCTGAGCTTTCACTATGACCCCTTTTTCTGCTATGCGAGGCGTAACTAATCCTCACCTACAAACGCTATTACCAAGATTCATCAGACGAACGCCGCTATTTGATGCCATCCACCAGCGCCTTCATACGCCTGATGGTGATTTTATTGATCTTGCATGGACAGAAGAACCGAGTGACGCTCAGAACAAACCATTATTCATTCTATTTCACGGTTTAGAGGGCAGCTTTGAAAGCCCCTATGCCAATGGTCTACTTCATGCCGCTAAGCAACAGGGATGGCTCGGCGTCATGATGCATTTTCGAGGATGCAGTGGTGAGTTAAATCGCCACCCACACGCTTATCATTCCGGTGAGACCAGTGATCCACGCCTTTTTTTACAGATGATTCAACAGCGCTTTCCAGAGAATAAAAAGGTGGCGGTTGGAATCTCTTTAGGGGGCAATGTATTAACTCGATATTTAGCACAATACCACAGTGAACCAATACTCGATGCTGCTGCAGTTGTCTCTGCACCTCTTGACCTTGGTGCTTGCTCTGAGCGTATTCAACTTGGATTCTCAAAGGTATACCAACGCTACCTTCTTAACTCATTGAAAAAGAGCATTCATCAAAAGCTGACTATCATGCCTGATGCTTTCTCATTTAATAAGAAAGAGGTGAGCAACATCCGCTCTATTTATCAATTTGATGACATCATTACAGCACCTCTTAATGGCTTTACCGATGCTGAAGACTATTACCAACGATGCAGTGGTATTCATATACTTGATAAAATCACTATTCCAACCTTAATTGTCCATGCCAAAGATGATCCCTTTATGACCCAAGCCGTCATACCTCAACAGCCACTTCCAACAAACATTACCTACTGCTTAACTGAGCATGGTGGTCATGTCGGCTTCGTTGCAGGCACACCGACACAACCACAGTTTTGGTTAGAGACAGCACTGAATGAGTGGTTTATTCAACAACTCTAAAACAGTACACTGAGCTAAAATACAAATAGTAAGTTCCCCCTATTATCAAGGCAGTACCGTATGATTGTTCCCTGGAAAGATATCTCACCTGATGCATTAGAAAGCCTTATTTCCGAGTTTATTCTGCGAGAAGGCACCGATTATGGTGAAACTGAATTCAGCCATCAAGACAAAATAAATCAAATAAAACAACAATTAAAAATAGGCGAAGTTGTTGTTTTTTATTCAGAATTACATGAGTCCGTTGACATAAAATACAAAAATAGTCTCCAGATGGAATAGGAAAACCAGTATTTCGTACTATATGATATTTAACTAAACCCTGTTATAAACGTAACATTAATCTAACGACAGGGTCTCTCATGTCAGCTAAACATCCAATCATAGCGGTTACCGGTTCATCAGGAGCGGGTACCACCACCACATCAGAAGCCTTTCGAAAAATGTTCAACATGATGGACGTGAAAGCAGCGTGGATTGAAGGTGATAGCTTTCATCGCTTCACTCGTCCTGAAATGGATGTTGAGATCAAAAAAGCCAAAGAGCAAGGGCGTCATATTAGCTACTTTGGTCCTCAAGCCAACGACTTTGAAGCATTAGAACAGTTTTTTAAAGAGTACCGAGATGAAGGAACAGGCAAGTTCCGTCGTTACCTTCATACCTTTGATGAAGCCGTTCCGTTTAACCAAATGCCCGGTACATTCACGCCGTGGCAAGAACTGCCTGAAAATAGTGATGTGCTTTTCTATGAAGGTCTGCACGGCGGTGTGGTAGATAAAAATATTAATGTCGCTCAGCATGTTGATCTGCTTATCGGCATGGTACCCATTGTCAATTTAGAGTGGATCCAGAAGTTCGTTCGTGACACCCGAGATCGTGGGCACTCTAGAGAGGCCGTCATGGACTCCATTGTGCGTTCAATGGATGACTACCTTAATTACATCACACCACAGTTCTCTCGTACGCACATTAACTTTCAGCGCGTTCCAACCGTAGATACGTCCAACCCGCTAAATGCGAAAGGCATCCCGAGTTTGGATGAAAGCTTTGTAGTGATTCGTATACGCGGAATGCGACAAATTGATTTCCCTTACTACCTCACTATGATTGAAGGCTCATTCATGTCACGCCACAACACCTTGGTGGTTCCTGGTGGAAAAATGGGGTTTGCTATGGAGTTAATCATACGGCCACTGTTGCAGCAGCTTATTGAGACAGGGAAGATTGATTAAGATCAGAGCCTGTATGCTCTGATCTCTTTACTTACGATTTCAATAACAGTGGCTTTAAACAATTTCGTAACTGTGAGTCATCTCCACACCACTACCTAACATTAAACAGACCGAGCAGTACTTCTCAAGGGAGTCTTTGGCCACTTGTGCCACAATCTCTTCGTCAAGCTCTTGGCCCGAGATCACAAAATGAATATTAATCTGAGTGAACAGTTTTGGAGCTTGCTCACGACGTTGGGTCGTTAGTTGTGCTTCGCATTTTTCAATGCATTGCTGCTGAGATTTTAATCCCGCGACAACATCTACTGAGCTGCACCCACCTGCAGCCATTAAAACCATTTCCATTGGGCTAGGTGCTTTATCACCACCGTTACCATCCATAACAATATTATGACCAGATCCAGACTCTCCTAGGAACGTCATGCCCTCAATCCAATTTACTTTTGCTAACATTTTTATACCTTCTAGTTATAAACTCGTGACCTACAGCACTATTTCATATGAAACTCCATGACCTCAGTACGATCAAAATCAAGAAATAATTTCCGAAACAGTATAGAATTCTAAAATTAATTTAAAGCACACTTGCAGCTTGGCGTTAATGGTCATATTCTATCATTCAGATTGATATTTGGCTCAGCAAAAAAATGGAAGTAATACTGAGCAATCTCCAGAGGAAATAAAATTATGGTTCTAGGTAAACCGCAAACAGATCCTACTTTAGAGTGGTTTCTTTCACATTGTCACATTCATAAGTATCCATCAAAGAGTACGCTAATTCACGCAGGTGAAAAAGCGGAGACCCTTTACTACATTGTAAAAGGTTCTGTTTCTGTTTTGATTAAAGATGAAGAAGGCAAAGAGATGATTTTGTCTTACCTTAACCAAGGTGACTTCATCGGTGAGCTAGGCCTTTTTGAAGAAGATCAAGAGCGTACTGCTTGGGTCCGTGCAAAAAGCCCTTGTGAAGTTGCTGAAATTTCGTTCAAAAAATTCCGCCAGCTTATTCAAGTAAACCCAGACATCTTAATGCGCCTGTCGTCTCAAATGGCTAATCGCCTTCAGATTACGAGCCAAAAAGTTGGCGACCTTGCTTTCTTAGATGTTACCGGCCGTATTGCTCAAACGTTGTTAAACCTTGCTAAACAACCAGATGCAATGACTCACCCAGATGGCATGCAAATTAAGATCACTCGTCAAGAGATTGGTCAAATTGTTGGCTGTTCACGTGAAACCGTTGGTCGTATATTAAAAATGCTTGAAGAGCAGAATCTTATTTCCGCTCATGGTAAAACGATTGTTGTTTACGGCACACGTTAATTATTAATTTT
>NZ_JAKJSQ010000067.1:0-18583 GCF_050337105.1 Aliivibrio kagoshimensis | reverse complement strand
TTCATAAAGAGATATCTTAGTACTGTAGAAGGCTAGTTGGTTAATTGAGTTAACGAATAGTGAACCTAACTTAATGTACCGATTATTATTTATGTAAGAGGTCTTTATGATTTTAACTAATATATCTAACGAATTGAAAACTGAAGAAGCAAAAAGAAACTGGTTTGATTATTGGGCACATTTTTCCGATGCACCAAAATCTTATTGTTCAGAGATCAATTGCTGCAATTCAAATTCGCATGGCGCGATTGTCAAAAAAGAGAACCATTTCCGATCTGATACCTTTGTTATTCCACTGTGTGAAAAGCACAGTAATAACTACACTTTTCAAATTGAAGTATCCGATGAAGTTGAAATGATTCCAATTGATTATTGCCTCTAGTAAAAAAGTCAGCTGCTATGCTGACTTTTTTCGTTTTGGGAAGCCCAACGGATAGCGGTTTTTTTTTAACGAACTATTTTTATCTCGACATTGGCGGTAAAGCTTATTATATTTGGAAGTATAGACGTCCAAATGTTTAAGGGAAAGCTTTATGCCAATTAGGATTCCAGATTCACTACCAGCCTCAAATATATTACGCAAAGAGAATATATTTGTCATGGCGAACTCCAGAGCAACCAAGCAAGAGATACGCCCCCTTAAAGTTCTAATTCTCAACTTAATGCCGAAAAAGATAGAGACAGAAACTCAGTTTATGCGGTTACTATCAAACAGCCCGCTGCAGGTTGATGTTGAACTGCTACGCATTGATGACAGACCAAGTAAAAATACCCCGACAGAGCATTTAAATACCTTTTATCGCCAGTTCGAAATGGTAAAAAACCGTAACTTTGATGGTTTAATTATTACTGGCGCACCGTTAGGTTTGGTACAGTTTGAAGATGTGATCTATTGGGATCATCTACGAACTATCATGGACTGGGCTAACGATCATGTCACTTCGACCCTATATGTCTGTTGGGCTGCTCAAGCGGGACTTAAATTACTCTATGACCTACCCAAAAGAACGCGAAAAACGAAGCTCTCTGGAGTTTATAATCATCAGGCATTAAGCCTTGCTCACCCTGTACTGAGAGGGTTCGATGATACCTTTCTCGCTCCGCATTCGCGTTATGCGGATTTTTCATTGGACTACTTGCAAGAGCATACTGACTTAGACATTCTCGCACACTCTAATGAAGCGGGTGTGTATTTAGCATCTACTAAGGATATGAGAAATGTCTTTGTGACGGGTCATCCAGAGTATGATGCTAATACTTTGGATATTGAGTTTAAAAGAGACAGCAGTGAGGGGATGGAGCCAGATGTCCCTTTAAACTATTACCCCGATAATGATCCAAGTAATTCTCCAATTGCCACCTGGCGTAGCCATGGGCACCTGCTGTTCTCAAACTGGTTGAATTACTGCGTTTACCAGCAAACCCCTTATAACCTCGATGATTTTGAAAATGCAACATTCACCAATCATTATGATGTGAAATAGCAAAATAGGTGCATTAAAAAACCAGCGAGTGCGCTGGTTTTTTTGCGGTTAACTTTTTAATTGTACTGATTAAGGTTTAAAGCTCACGTTCTTCTTGTTTGGCTTTCTCAATTAAGCTAGTAATGGTTGAGCCTTGAATAAGGATAGAGAAGACCACCACCGAATAGGTCATAACCAGAATGATCTCCCTGACATCAATGTTTTTTTCTGGTACCACGATGATACCTGCCGGAATTGCCATCGCCATCGCTAATGCTAACCCGCCTCGTAGTCCACCCCAAGTAAGAATTTTAACCGACCATGAGTTATAACTGCGATAGCGTTTAAAGCCTATGTAAGAGAGATAAACACTTAAGTAGCGGCTTACTAATACCAGTGGAATGGCGATAACCATCAAGATCCAATCCTCTTGGTGAAGTTTAAACAGCAACATAGAGAGGCCAATCAGAAGAAATAAGATACCATTGAGAAATTCATCTACCAGTTCCCAGAAGTGATCCAAATGCTCTTCACTCTCTTTAGAAAAGCCTATGTATCGGGTCCAGTTACCAATCATAATTCCAGAAACAACCATAGCTAGAGGCCCTGACACATGCAGCACTTCTGCTAATGCATAACCTGCTGTTGGAATGCAGATAGTAAGGAGTAACTCCATAGAGTGATCATTGGTTGCACTGATGAAGTAGTGGAAGGTGAGTCCTAGGATGAAACCATAAACAATGCCCCCAATTGCCTCTTGTGCAAACAGCTGTACGACACCGAATACTGTTGGTGTTTCACTTCCAAAGGCGATGGTAAACAGAGTGACAAAGATCACCAAACCAAAGCCGTCGTTGAATAATGATTCACCCTCAATCTGTGTTGATATTCGTTTGGGCGCATCAAGTTTTTTAACAATGGCCAGCACTGCGATGGGATCGGTTGGCGAAATGAGTGAACCAAATAGTAAGCAGTAAATAAGGTCAAATTGCACCCCAATAAGCTGGCAGATAAACCACAGAGCAAAACCGATAAAGAAGGTGGAAAAAAGAGTTGCACCCAATGCAAGAGAAGTGATTTCCCACTTTTGATCTTTTAGATGAGGAAGCTTAATGCCTAACCCTCCGGCAAACAGTAAGAAGCCTAAGATCCCTTTTAGCAAAAAGTCTTCGAAGTTAATGGTGTTTAGAGTCTCAGAGGCAACTTCGGTTAAATTAAACCAACCATTTTGACCTGCAATGATAATGCCTAACGACAGTATCATTGCGCCTGCCGTGATGGCGATTGTAGTCTGCATTTTTCCGATTTTGCTATTAAAAAAAGCAATAAACATAGCTGCTGCAGCAAGAAAGCAGAGGGTATTGTAAACCGACATCTCAACGCCTTTTTGAATGAATACGAGTAGTGATTTTTAATTGTTACAGAGTGTGACTTCGCGCTATTCTCCTGCGCATTTACTGAGATTACAAATTTATTTTCATCGATTATGAATAAACTTGTTTAGACGTCTAGATTTCCATACGTTCTGTGTGTAGGATGAAAAGTAGTAAAGAGTGATGGAATAGAAGGTGTAGTAAGATGGAAATCGGGATAAAGCAGAAAATAGAAGCGCTATTAAAGCAACGAATATTACTGATTGATGGTGGCATGGGCACTATGATTCAGGGACATCAATTAGAAGAGAGTGATTTTCGTGGTGACCGATTTGCTGCATGGACGTGTGATCTAAAGGGAAATAATGATCTACTTGTTCTTACTCAGCCTAAGCTTATCAAAGAGATCCATGCGAAATACTTAGAAGCTGGCGCTGATATTTTAGAGACCAACACCTTTAACTCAACCACCATCGCAATGGCGGATTATGAGATGGAGAACCTAAGTGCAGAGATCAACTACGAAGCTGCACGTATAGCCAGAGAGGTCGCTGATGAGTGGAGTGCTAAAACTCCAGATAAACCTCGATTTGTTGCCGGTGTATTAGGTCCGACTAACCGCACGTGCTCCCTCTCTCCAGATGTGAATGATCCCTCATTTCGTAATGTATCATTTGATGAGTTAGTGATTGCTTACTCTGAATCTACCCGTGCGTTAATCAAAGGCGGTTCGGATCTCATCCTAATCGAAACCATTTTTGATACTCTGAATGCCAAAGCGTGTTCTTTTGCCGTTGAATCAGTATTTGAAGAGCTTGGTATCCAATTACCAATAATGATCTCAGGTACCATTACGGACGCTTCTGGACGTACTCTATCGGGTCAAACTACAGAAGCTTTTTACAATGCAATGCGGCATGTTGAACCGATCTCATTCGGTTTGAACTGTGCTTTAGGGCCAGATGAGCTACGCCAATATGTTGGTGACTTAGCAAAGATCTCTGAGTGTAGTGTGTCGGCACACCCCAATGCAGGACTTCCGAATGCGTTTGGTGAGTATGATCTTTCACCTGAAGATATGGCTGAACATATTAGTGAGTGGGCGCAAAGTGGATTCTTAAATCTAGTGGGAGGGTGTTGTGGTACTACGCCTGAACATATAAGACTGATGGCCAAAGCCGTTGAAAATGTCACTCCTCGTGCGCTGCCTGAAATTGCTATAGAGTGTCGTTTGTCAGGTCTTGAGCCTTTAACGATTAATAAAGACTCTCTCTTTATTAACGTGGGCGAAAGAACGAACGTAACGGGGTCTGCTCGCTTCAAACGACTCATTAAAGAGGAGTTGTACGAAGAGGCGTTAGAGGTTGCCAGGCAGCAGGTTGAAAACGGGGCTCAAATCATCGATATCAATATGGATGAAGGGATGCTCGACGCGGAAGCGTGTATGGTTAAGTTCCTCAATTTATGTGCCTCGGAACCAGAGATATGTAAAGTACCCATTATGGTCGACTCCTCTAAATGGGAAGTGATCGAAGCGGGTTTGAAGTGCATTCAAGGTAAAGGAATCGTTAATTCGATCTCCTTGAAAGAGGGAAAAGAGAAATTTATCGCTCAAGCCAAGTTAGTACGACGTTATGGCGCCGCAGTCATAGTGATGGCTTTTGATGAAGAGGGTCAAGCAGATACCAGAGAGCGGAAAATTGAGATCTGTACCAATGCTTATCGCGTATTAGTCGATGAAGTTGGTTTTCCACCTGAAGACATTATTTTTGACCCTAATATCTTTGCTGTCGCAACGGGCATAGATGAGCATAATAATTATGCGGTCGATTTTATCGATGCCGTCGGTGATATAAAAAAGTCGCTACCACATGCAATGATCTCAGGTGGTGTATCTAACGTCTCCTTTTCATTTAGAGGTAATAACTACGTACGCGAAGCGATTCATGCCGTGTTCTTATACCACTGTTTTAAGCGTGGAATGGACATGGGGATCGTAAACGCAGGGCAACTTGAAATTTACGATGATATTCCACATAAACTGCGTGATGCTGTCGAAGACGTTGTGCTTAACCGTCACAATGACGCAACCGAAAACTTACTTGAAATCGCTGAAGGTTACCGAGCCAGTGGTACTAAAGAAGTGGATACCTCAGCTCAAGAGTGGCGAACGTGGAGTAACGAAAAGCGGTTGGAGCACTCATTAGTAAAAGGCATTACTGAGTTTATTATTGAAGATACTGAAGAGGCGAGATTACTGGCTTCGAAACCAATCGAAGTGATTGAAGGCGCTTTGATGTCAGGCATGAATGTTGTCGGGGATCTGTTTGGTGAAGGGAAAATGTTCCTTCCGCAAGTTGTTAAATCTGCACGTGTAATGAAACAAGCAGTTGCTCATTTAGAGCCTTATATCAATGCAGAGAAAGATGGAAGCAGCACCAACGGAAAGGTATTACTCGCCACGGTGAAAGGGGATGTACATGATATCGGTAAGAATATTGTTGGTGTAGTATTGCAATGTAACAACTATGAGATCATTGACCTCGGAGTCATGGTGTCGTGCGAGCACATTCTCAAGGTAGCCAAAGAAGAGAAGGTCGATATTATCGGCTTATCTGGTCTTATTACTCCTTCATTGGATGAGATGGTTCATGTTGCGAAAGAGATGGAGCGACAAGGTTTTGATATCCCACTGCTTATCGGTGGAGCGACGACCTCTAAAGCACATACCGCTGTGAAAATAGAACAAAATTACAGTGAACCTGTTGTTTATGTGAGTAACGCCTCTCGAGCTGTCGGTGTTTGTACTTCTCTGCTTTCTGAGACATTATTGCCTGACTTCGTTGAGCGACTTGCATTGGATTATGATCGTGTACGGGATCAGCACAGTCGCAAGACACCAAGAACCAAGCCAGTAACTCTGGAAGAGGCTCGGAATAACAGAGCTAAACTTGATTGGGATAGCTACACGCCGCCTCAGCCGAATCAACTATCGGCACAAGTCTTTGATGAGTTTTCGATTAGCACATTAAAAGATTATATTGATTGGACTCCCTTCTTCATGACATGGTCATTAAGTGGTAAATATCCCGCTATTTTTGAACATGAACTGGTTGGTGAAGAAGCGAAAAAACTCTATAAAGATGCTAATGATCTGCTGGATAAAGTGGAAAAAGAGTCAATGATGACAGTCAGAGGGATGTGCCAACTCTTCCCCGCGAACAGCATTGGAGATGATATTGAGGTGTATAAAGACGAGAGTCGCACTGAAGTCATTAAGGTTCTGCATAACTTGCGTCAACAGACTAAAAAGCCTAAAGGAGCCAATTACTGCCTGTCTGACTTTATTGCCCCTAAAGAGAGTGGTAAAGCCGATTGGATTGGTGCATTTGCCGTAACGGGCGGCATTGGAGAGCGAGAGTTAGCCGATCAATATAAAGCTAAAGGTGATGACTACAATGCCATCATGATTCAGGCCGTTGCTGATCGATTAGCTGAAGCGTTTGCTGAGTGCCTGCATGAAAAAGTGCGTAAAGAGATTTGGGGTTATGCAAGTGACGAAAACCTGAGCAATGCGGATCTGATTCGGGAAAAATATCAAGGTATTCGTCCAGCTCCTGGTTATGCTGCTTGTCCTGAACATACTGAAAAGGGATCACTATGGGATCTAATGGATGTAGAGAGTCAGATCGGTATGCAGTTAACCAGCAGTTACGCCATGTATCCCGGGGCATCCGTATCAGGTTGGTATTTCTCACACCCAGAATCTCGTTACTTTGCAGTCGCTAAGATCCAACAAGATCAAGTGGACAGTTATGTGGCAAGGAAAGGCTGGGACCGTACCGAGATTGATAAGTGGTTAGGGCCAAATATTGATTAATGATAGATAAAAAAATGGCATCAAAGTGATGCCATTTTTTATGTTCTCTTTTATTAAAAGTTACTCAAAGAGTACGTGATGCAGCTTTTTCACTGTGTCATTAGAGTCTTCTTCATCGACTAAGAAGCAGAGGTTATGGGGGCTAGCACCATAGCAAATCATTCGAATATTTACGTCTTCTAACGCCGTAAATACCTCTTTTGCTGAACCTTTGTTATCCCCCATTTTATTACCAACTAGAGCGACAAGACTAAGTCCTTGTTCGACTTTAACTCGGCATAGCTGTTCGAGCTCCTGGTGAGCCTCTTTAGGTAACTGTGGAGCGCCTCCCGAGGTGTTGGTTTGATCGAGGGTCAGCGAGACATTAACCTCAGAGGTGGTAATCAGATCAACCGAGATCTGGTGTTTCGCTAAGATTTTAAACACTTCAGCGAGAAAGCCGTAAGCATGAAACATATTGAGGCTGTGTAGCGTAATCATGGTTTGATTCTTACGAAGGGCAAGTGCTCTGAACAGAGGGGCGCTATCCACGGACTCTCGAACCCAAGTTCCCCCTAACTCAGGTGCTTTCGACGATCCGACAAACACAGGTATTTGTTTACGCATCGCTGGAACCAATGTGAAAGGGTGTAAGATTTTAGCACCAAAATTGGCCATTTCAGACGCTTCAATAAAACTGATCTCTGAGATGGGAGAGGCTTTAGGAGCAATACGAGGATCCGTCGTATAGATCCCAGGAACATCCGTCCATATCTCAAGACTTTTTGCATTGAGTGCTTCGGCAATCAACGCAGCACTGTAGTCACTGCCACCTCGACCTAACGTTGTGGTATTACCTGCGCTATCGGCGCCAATAAATCCCTGACTAATAACAACATGCTTATCAAACAACGGCAGCAGTTGCTGTTGCGCCAATGATGATATTTCTTCTAACTGCGGGGAAGCGTTACCGAACTCATTATCCGTGCGTAATACCTTACGGATATCAAAACGAACGGCACTGTTACCGCGTTCAATTAAAATCTGCGTGAGTAGGTGTGTTGAGAGCAGTTCACCGCATGAGACTAACTGATCAGTCAGTTTATTTGATGGCGCTGTCGCTGTTTGTTCGGAAATAATAGCGACTTGTTCAATAAGCTTTTGAATCTCGGACTCAATAGCCTCTGGTTGATTAAGCTGTTTGAGAACCTTTTGGTGAATCGCAAGTAATTGGCTAACTAAATTCGCGCGTTCGCCACTACTAGCAATACCGTTCGCCAGTTGTACTAATAAGTTGGTCACGCCAGAACAGGCACTAATAATAATTAAGCGGGTATTGCTATTTTTTTCAATAATATCGGCACAACGGTTCATGGCTTCATAATTTGCCACACTGGTACCGCCAAACTTAGCGACTGTAAAAGGGTTCACTTCCCTGTCTCCCAATAAATTTCTAAATAAATAATATGCACAACTGGCAATGATTGGAGGGAGTTAGCGACATACTGATAGGGTATTGAACACTAGAAGCTCCCCACCCATTAACAATCCGCTAACGGATGACAATCGTAAGGATTCAGCCATACGACCGACAGGTACGTTCCCATTCGAACCCATCTCGGCACTGCTCTCCCTGACTTATCGGCATTAGAGTTGGGCTCTGCGGATAAGCTGCCTAGGCAATGCTCCTCTTCTTTGCGGATTATTTACATCCACTCTATATTGATACTTTTTTGTTGCTTTATTGTCAATCAATAGCATCATTTTTATAAAAAAAATTGCATTATTTATTGAGGAATGTATAGATATATAAAGATTTATTAGCACTATTTTGCTGTGCCTTTTCTGTCTGGAGATAATAATAATGACAATTCAAAGCTTCTATCCTCCACAACGAACATTAATGGGACCGGGTCCATCAGATGTTTACCCTCAAGTATTACAAGCATTAAGCCGTCCTACAATTGGTCATTTAGACCCTCTGTTTATTGGAATGATGGACGAACTTAAATCATTGTTACAGTATGCTTTTCAAACCAAAAATAGCTTCACAATTGCGGTGTCGGCTCCCGGTAGTGCCGGAATGGAAGCGTGCTTTGTTAACTTGATTGAGCCGGGTGACAAGGTTGTGGTATGTCGAAATGGGGTGTTTGGCGAAAGGATGCGTCAAAATGTAGAGCGCTGTGGCGGTGTCGCTGTTGTGGTTGATGACGAGTGGGGAGCGCCTGTTGATTTAAGGAAAGTGGCTTCTGCTTTGGATGCCCATCCTGATTGCAAAGCAGTGGCGTTTGTTCATGCTGAGACCTCTACTGGCGCATTGAGTGATGCTGAAGGGATCGCTAAGCTTGCGAGAGCGAATAACTGCCTGACCATTGTGGATGCTGTAACGTCATTAGGTGGTGTTCCTTTGCTGGTGGATGAGTGGCAACTGGATGCGGTCTATTCTGGTAGTCAGAAGTGTTTGTCTTGCGTGCCTGGTTTGTCTCCGTTGACCTTTTCACAAAAAGCGATCGATAAAATTCAGTCGAGAGAAACGGCGGTACAGAGTTGGTTCTTGGATCAGTCACTAGTCTTGGGATATTGGAGTGGTGAAGGCAAGCGAAGTTACCACCATACTGCCCCTGTAAACAGTCTCTATGCTCTGCATGAAGCACTGCTGTTACTCAAAAATGAAGGGCTAGAAAATGTGTGGGCAAGGCACGCCAAGATGCATCAACAATTGAAGCAAGGCTTGGAATCGTTGGGGATAAAGTTTGTAGTGGAAGAAGCGTATCGCTTACCGCAACTTAATACGATTTATATTCCTGATGGTATCGATGAAGCACAGCTGCGCCAAAATTTACTAGAGACGTATAATTTAGAGATAGGCGCTGGCCTTGGTGCATTGGCTGGGAAGGCGTGGCGAATTGGCCTTATGGGGTATGCAGCTCGTGCTGAAAATGTTGCCTTATGTCTGAAAGCACTAAGCTCAGAGCTACTTTGATAACAGAGCTACGTTGATAACAATGAAGTCGGCTCGAGATTGAAGCATCTCGAGCCGTGATTACTTGGTATTTACCGCAGACGAGGACGCTGTTTTTTTAAGGTGTACCTCTGAAAAATCATCGAGTGGAAATAAGTAACTGGCTTCGGCACGAATATCTTCAGCCTGAGATACCTTCCCTAAGCCTTCATAAGCTATGATCAAATTCTTATAAAATGCGGGTCGAGGTTTACTCTTGATCAACGCCTCTGACCAATCAATGTAAGGTTGAATTAATTCAGGTTTATTCTGCTGAATACCAATTTTTAATTGTGTTGAATAGATATTCCAGTTAAAGCGATCTTGCCAGAAATTGGAGTTGGTTACTTCAAAGAGAATATCAGGCTGTACGGGTTTCGTTGTTTCAAAGCGAGTGAGCACCTCATTGGTATGTATCACACTAAACATGTAGTAGCTGACAGAGATTGGTATTATCAATGAGAGTAGACGTAAGCTCACCATTGTTGGAGGTGTTATGGATATTTTTCTACGTTTACAGCTAAGTTGGTCTAGCCAAAACAGTAATAGAATAAAGGTTACCCAGTGTGGTACTGAGTGATAAAAAGGGTACTCAAGTTGAGTGTGAATAGCGATGGGAATAAACAACGCTAAGATGGCCAACCGAGTATAACGCTGGGTTTTCATAATACGATTTACAATTAGACCAAACGCAAGTAATAGGCCAAGAATAGGAACCACTCCCCCCTCGACAGCCCAAAATAGCAGTTCATTATGCGGATGGTCTAAAGCGGGTAGACCCGGGTGGTAGTTAGTATTCAAATTATGTTGTTTGGCGGTATAGAGGGTATATTCTGATTCAAACCGTCCATAGCCATACCCAGTTAGCGGCTTTTCAAGAATCATATCCAGCGCTTGAGGGTAGATATACGATCTTGAGCTTTGGAGATTGGATTTATGCAGTAGCGTCTGCTCTGTGAATCCATCCCCTTTAGCCTCAATATTGAGTTGAGAATATTGTACTAAGGCGATGCTTGAGCAGAGACCAATTAACAAGGCTGAAACCCATAAACAGAATCGTCTTTTATTGGTAAATCGCCACATGTAAGGGGTGATCATGAGCAAAACAAGAATGCTCGATAGCCACCCTGTTCGAGATGCCAACACCACAATTAGAGGGATTGTGGAAATAATCGTGAGTAGCAGCATCAACAAAGAGAAAGGGTGACGGTCATATTTTATCGGCTGTCTAGCCAACAGATAAGATGCTATCGCTAACCCCGTCGCTAGAAAACTCGCCATAACATTCGGTTGTTGAAAAATACCATATGGTCGATTAATGATGGTGTTATAGCCTAAGAAGTTACTAGGTTTTAGCAGTAAAAACTGAACATAGCCTAATAGCGATTCGATGCAAACAGCCAGTACGACTAACCATAACAGTTGCTGTTTTTGGCGGTTAGAAAATGTGAATTGTTGTAAAGTGACAAAAAAGAAAAACCCCGCCCACAGTGCAATTAAGCGTGGCGTGGCAATGGAAAGGATAGCATCACTAAACATCAGTGGCAGAGTGAGCATGAGACAGACAGCAAATAGACCGACAGTAAATTTACTATAACGTAAGAGCTTCTGTTTAGCGGTATGGTAGAGGCCGATTGCAATGGCTATGCTAAGTGGAATCCAGCTTGCACTATTGAAGGTTAAATTGAGACCAGAACCACCAGGGTTAGGCTGGAAAAGGTGCATCGTAATTAAAAATAGAAAGGAGATAGCGACAAAAAAAGGTTTATTGAGCGGAGCATTAATGTATTCGGGCTCTAGTTGAGTCCCCTTGGTTAGCAGTAATGACATAATAACGAAAAGTACCTTATGCTCGTTAATGCAAAAATCAAAAGAGCTGATATTCTATCACAGCTCTTTTGAATATTTGGATTTGTGCCTAACTATCTCATGCTGTTAGGTGTTTAGCATGGGTTTTAAGAACCTTGCAGTGTGTGACCCTTTGACTTTTGCCACACTCTCAGGCGTTCCTTCAGCAACAATTTCACCGCCTCCTTGTCCTCCTTCAGGGCCTAGATCAACCACCCAGTCTGCAGTTTTAACCACATCTAGGTTATGCTCAATGACAACAATGGTATTGCCATTATCACGCAGACGATGCAACACAGTGAGCAGCAGCTGAATGTCTTGAAAATGGAGACCTGTTGTGGGTTCATCAAGGATATAAAGGGTTTTCCCAGTGTCCCTTTTTGACAGCTCGCGAGATAACTTCACTCGTTGTGCCTCGCCACCTGATAGAGTTGTTGCTGCCTGCCCTAAACGGATATAAGAGAGGCCAACATCCATTAAGGTCTGCAGTTTTCGAGCGATAACTGGAACCGGTTGGAAGAAGGTGTGTGCATCTTCTACGGTCATTTGCAGCACTTCATCAATGGACTTACCTTTGTATTTTACATCCAAGGTTTCACGGTTATAGCGTTTTCCGTTGCAAGTATCACAAGGTACGTAAACATCTGGCAAGAAGTGCATCTCAACCTTTATCACGCCATCCCCTTGGCAAGCTTCGCAACGTCCGCCACGTACATTAAAGCTGAAGCGACCCGGTTTATACCCTCTTGAACGTGACTCCTGTGTTCCTGCAAATAACTCTCTAATCGGGGTAAAGATCCCTGTGTAAGTCGCTGGGTTTGATCTTGGTGTTCGACCAATTGGACTTTGATCAATATCGATCACCTTATCAAAGTGCTCAATGCCTTTGACTTTTTTATAGGGGGCAGGCTCTGCTGTTGTGGCACCATTAAGCTGAGTTTGAGCTATTTTATAAAAAGTATCATTGATTAGGGTCGACTTTCCTGAACCTGATACGCCTGTAATACAGGTAAATAGACCAACCGGAAGATTGAAGGTGACGTCCTTCAGGTTATTACCACTTGCGCCAACTAAACTCATGATCTTTTTAGGATCCCGTTTTATTCTATTGGTCGGGACTTCAATTCTTTTGGCGCCACTGAGGTATTGGCCTGTTAGTGACTCAGGAGTATTGATGATATCTTCATATTTTCCTTCAGCAATAATGTGCCCGCCGTGGACACCAGCTCCGGGGCCAATATCGATGATGTGATCGGCTGCGCGAATCGCATCTTCGTCATGTTCCACCACAATCACGGTATTACCGAGATCTCTTAGGTGATTCAGAGTCTTGAGTAAGCGTTCATTATCTCGTTGATGAAGACCAATAGAGGGCTCATCCAGAACATACATAACACCAACTAACCCCGCGCCTATTTGGCTGGCCAGACGGATACGCTGAGCTTCTCCTCCAGATAGAGTATCAGCACTGCGTGATAGATTGAGGTAGTTCAGGCCAACGTTTATCAAAAACTGCAGACGTTCATTGATCTCTTTCATCACTTTTTCAGCAATTTGGGCGCGTTGACCGGTGAGTGCGAGATTTTGGAAAAAGGTCATTGCCTCGCTGATGCTCTGCTCACAAATGACATGCAGTGGCGTGTCTGCGATAAACACATTTCGCGCTTCAAGGCGTAAGCGAGCCCCATCACAGCTGCTGCATGTTTTGTTAGAGATGTACTTGGAGAGGTCTTCACGTACTGAGTTAGAGTCGGTGTCTCGGTAGCGGCGCTCTAGCGTATTTAATATTCCTTCGAAGACGTTCCTTTTTACTCGGATGTCACCACGGTCATTGATGTATTTAAACTCAATCTCAGTGTTTCCTGAGCCGGTTAGAATAATATCCTGAAACTTTTTAGGTAGAGCTTTAAACGGTTTATTTAAATCAAAGCCGTAATGTTCGGATAAAGAGGTGAGCATTTGAAAATAGTAGTAGTTTTTTTGATCCCAACCACGAATTACGCCTTCTGCTAAGCTCAGGCTATCGTCAGAGATGAGCCGCTTAGGATCAAAATATTGCTGGATACCAAGGCCATCACAAGTGCCACAAGCGCCAGCTGGATTATTGAATGAAAAGAGGCGAGGCTCTAGCTCTTGCATGCTATAACCGCAATGTGGGCAAGCAAAGTTAGCCGAAAATAGCAGTGGTTCCTTACTCGCGTCATCCATCCAGTCGATAACAGCAATACCACCGGACAGTTCGAGAGTGGTTTCGAACGATTCAGCCAAGCGCTGTTGAAGATCGTCTCGTACTTTAAAGCGATCAACCACTACTTCTATGGTGTGCTTTTTATGTAACTCAAGGGTAGGCGGATCAGAGAGATCGCAGACATCACCATCAATTCTAGCTCGAATAAAACCCTGAGAAGCTAAGTTTTCGAGAGTTTTAACGTGCTCTCCTTTTCGCTCTTTTATGATAGGTGCAAGCAGTAGGAGTTTAGACCCCTCTTCAATTTCAAGGACTCTATCAACCATCTGGCTGATGGTTTGTGCCTTCAATTCAACTTTATGCTCTGGGCAACGAGGTTCCCCAACTCGAGCGTACAGCAGTCTTAGATAATCATAGATTTCAGTAATCGTTCCGACGGTTGAGCGTGGGTTATGAGACGTTGATTTTTGCTCAATGGAGATGGCTGGAGACAAACCTTCAATATGATCGACATCGGGCTTTTCCATCAATGATAGAAATTGACGCGCATAGGCAGAGAGAGACTCAACGTAGCGTCGTTGCCCCTCGGCATAAAGAGTATCAAAAGCAAGTGACGACTTTCCTGAACCAGATAAGCCTGTAATAACGGTCAGTTGATCGCGGGGGATCGTTAAATTGATATTTTTTAGGTTGTGGGTACGAGCCCCTCTGACTTCAATCTTATCCATGCTCAATTCTTGTGATTACTGAAAATGGTACTCAGTATTACACATAGCTTGAGCAGTGAAAAGCAAAACCACTGGATAAATTAACAGTATGAAAGGGTTTTATTTTGCAGTGACTCTTGGCATGACCCTAACGAGACAGGCAATGACAAGAATGACGATAAAGGTGACGGTGTTTGCGGGAGGCTGAAGATTAAAGTCGACAGAAATATGAATTAACATACCAATGATTGCCATGAAGCAACCTAACGCGATGCCTTTCATAAAGTTGCTGTGACGATATCGAATGGTAGAGAGAGATTGATACAAACAGTAAATAATCGCAGCGGCAAGGAGTAAGGTTGCAGGAATACCTGACTCAATTGCAAACTGTAGGTATTCATTATGAGCGTGATCGTATGCACCAACATCATATTGTGTGTATGAGGGGAAAATTGAGTAGAAGCTTCCTGCACCAGTGCCTGTAAGCGGGTAGTCTTTGATGATATCAAGCCCCCATATCACCACTTGGTCCCGAGATTCTGTTTGTGCTGAGGTTTCAATTAACCGTTGTTTGACCTTTTCTAGCCCAAACAGACTGCCCACAATTAAAGTATCAATCAATAAAATGCTAATGATCAATCCGGTAAGTGCTCGAGGGCGATTTTTATACATAGCTAAAGCAATAATACCACCGACAACTGTTGCTGCAAAAAAAGCAGTGTTGCCCATTCGAGAACGCGTCATCACCAAGGCAATCACCATAATAATGAGGCTTAATCTAATCATCATCTTGGCACTAAGAATGGCGGTAATCCAGCGCTTAAGTCTGACAGACCAAGTCTTAGATGCCGTTGAGTGTAGCTCTGTTATTATCAGTCCAATCCCCATAGTAAGTACTAACATCAAGTAGTTAGCAAGGTGATTTTTATATACAAATGAACCCGTTGATATATTCACCTCGGGTAAGGAGAAAATGGGACTAACATTGACTTTAAGCAGTACCATTAATGAGCCATAAAAGGCTTGAAATGTCGCGCTGACTATTAGAATCAGAATGACTGTTTTTATTCGCTCCGCTGAAGTGATAAGCAGGCCGGCATTAACAATGACTAAGGTATACGTTAGCCCTTTTAATAGAGAAATTAAGCTTTGCTCACGATCTAAAGAGAGATAAAAAGTGGGGGCATTAATGTTGTGGTAGATAGCGGCTGCGTGTGGGGATAGCCACTCAACGACAAGGTTGGGTAAGGGGAAAATTTGAAATAGAGTCCAAACTTGAAAAAGAGTGAAGGGTATCAATAGCCACTTAACAGGCTTTAGTTTGTGCCAAGGGAGGGTTCCCTTGTAAGCAATGATAATAAGCAGCGTTTGTAGCGAAACGATAACTTCAATAAGAGACCAAGCCCACGCTCGATTAGAGGCTAATGGGATTGGTATCAAAATAAGAAGAAAGAGTAGCGTTACAAACGAAATACGCTCGATAGGTTTTAACACAAACAGTACGTTGCTATCTTTTAGTTAGGTGAAATAACACCGCCACCACCACCGCTTCCTGGTGAACCAGGGGTAGGAAGAGAAGGGGAATCAATACCATCACTACTACCACCACTTAACGCCGGATCAGCGGAAGGAGGAGGCGTAATGAGTGCCGCAGCAGTTGGTGAGTTTTGCGCGAGGATTTGCGATTCAATACCCGCAGCAGTAGGTTCAGCAACAGAGGTTGGATCGAGCCCAGCCAGTAGGGCAGAGGTCGTAATCAGTTCTGGTGCAACGCCTTGCGCACGTGCTGCTATCGCAATTTGCTCTGATTGATCGGGGGCTGCCGTCATGGCCGCAACTAAGATATCTTCAGCTAGTGTTGGCTGAGCAATAAGAGCTGCGGTTACCAGAGAGACTGCGCTGTCAGGTTTGGCGCTGATGGCTGATGAAATAATGGAAGATGTCTCTTCTGGATAATCACTGATTGCAGCGATAACAATGCTTTCTGCTTGTTGAGGTGATTGTAGTGTTGCTGCTTGGATGATGGCTGAAATACTGTCTGTTAACTGCTCTGGAGCTACCGCGCTAGCAGCGATAACGGCTTGCTTCGCTTTATGTTTAGGAATTGAAATTGCCGCTGAGACAATTTGATTTGCTTGCTCAGGAGCTTCAGCGACAGCATAAGCGACAATCGTTTGAATTTTAGCCGGCTCTTTTTCTACTAATAGTGCAACAGAAGCTGGTAACTGTTCTGGAGACTCTTTAGCTATCTTCTGAATAAGATCAACAACAGAGAGTGATGAGGACTTAATACTTGCCGTTAGCGCTGGCGATACTGCGGGAATAGTCTCTGCAGTTGCGTTGGCTAAACCAGCCGAAGACAACATAGCGACAGTCAGCGCTGCAGAAATTGCAGTATGTTTCATGGGATATCCTTATCATTCATCTCAATAATTGAGTTATTATAAATAGTTATTACTGATAAGTCCAAGTTGAGTATGAAAAGCGTACTTTTCCCATACTCAATTTAGGGTTTTATCAGTAATGTGATTTTTGGCTATATTATTTACGTTTTTTTTTACAAACCCCAAGTTCAATTTGACTGAATTTTATTAAATTACAGGCTTTTTCTTTATTTTTGGCGCGAGATATAATCATCTCAACTCGAGGTCGATATCGATAACTATTTAGCTGTCTAATTAAGGTTTGACTAAAATAAATCCGTTGTTTAGTGGTGAGGCTAGCCCAATCAGCAATGCCAAATTCAATCACTTTCTCTGCAGTATCTTGATCATAAGGGCCAAATTTTATCGCTTGTTCTAAATAGGAATAAGCAGTCGTTTTGTCCCCTAGCTGCCAGTAATAGAACGCAAGCTGTGCGTAATGTTGTGGCCACGCTGGTCTAAGTTGCATTCCAGCCTTCTCATAATCAATAGCATGGTAGAGATCAGCTTGATCCTGTTTAAAAAAAGCGCTCCAAGCGAAATGATTTGCCGCGAGGGTTAAGTAGTAAGGGTGCGAGGGTTGTAGATTAAGCATGCTATTAACCAAAGAGGTGGTTTCGCTTAAATGTTCAATGGTATTCGGTCTATTCGACTCTTCAGCCCAAAAAGAGTGAGTAGTAGCTACTGCATTTGAATAGATGTTTGCCATTCCATATGAAATGGCAAAATAGAGCATAGCAAAACAGCTGAGTGCTAAACAAATGGTTGATACTCTATTTAGCATGTTTATATTCATCTGTTATTTTTTACCTGTAATCTCTTTGGCAAGCTGAGCAGACTTATCTTTTAAGTACTCATTCTCATAACAGTAGTTAGTGGCTTCAATATAACCTTCCACACTTCCGCAATCGAAACGGCGACCTTTAAATTTGTATGCCAGAACGCAACCAGATTGAGCTTGTTTCATTAACGCGTCTGTGATTTGAATCTCACCATTCTTACCTGGTTCCGTGTTTTCAATTAGCTCAAAGATATCTGGCGTTAGTATATAACGACCAATGATGGCTAGGTTGCTTGGTGCCGTTCCCGGTTCTGGCTTTTCAACCATAGAGTCGACACGAAATAGGTCATCTTTAATCTCTTGGCCTGCAATTACCCCATACTTATGTGTTTCATCATCAGGTACCTCTTCTACCGCGACAATGGAACAACGAAATTGTTTATACAGAGCGACCATCTGCTCTAAAACACCGCTCTGTTCATTAACACAGAGATCATCAGCCAACACAACCGCAAACGGTTCATCGCCAATTAAGTCACGGCCCGTCAAAATGGCATGACCTAATCCTTTCATTTCACGCTGACGGATGTAGGTAAAGTTAGCCGATTCAATGATCTCTCTAATGTCATCTAATAATACTTCTTTATTAGTGCCGCTGATTTGATGCTCTAACTCATAGTTTTTATCAAAATGGTCCATGATCGAGTGCTTACCACGGCCAGTAACGATACACATGCCATCCATACCTGCATTGATCGCTTCTTCAACACCATACTCAATCAGCGGTTTATTGACGATTGGCATCATCTCTTTTGGCATGGATTTGGTTGCAGGCAGAAAACGAGTTCCATAACCAGCAGCGGGGAAAAGACATTTTTTGATCATTTTTCAATCCTAGAAAGTGGTTAGTAACTACACATAAGCATTCATATATTAAATG
>NZ_JAKJSQ010000066.1:0-19001 GCF_050337105.1 Aliivibrio kagoshimensis | reverse complement strand
GGGTAAATAATGATTCATTAATACCCCTCTACACCGCGAATTTAAAGCCCTGGCGTATTTTATAAATACTTCTTAAAAAGATTATTCAACCAGTTACCTATGATTGAAAAAATAAACTACCTTAGGATTAATTCCATCAACCTCTCGGCGATTTCTCGTTTATTTTTTTAATTTCTCATCGCCTTTTATTTCCATATTGAATATGGGGACATTGTTTTCGTGCCCTATAGCCACTTTCTACATTGAATCAATAAGTAATTTCTTATGAAAAGATCATCTAAAAAATGAGGGAGATGTGATGCTCTTTTCATTCAACTCTTATGCAGCAATACTCAGAGGCCGGGCACTTTTTTTTGGATAAAGTATGAAAACTGTATTGAACTAGATTGTAACCACGCCATTTATGGCTTGTCCGCATGGAGAGTAAAAATGAGTTCTAGCGATGAATTGGAATACAAATACCCAAGCCACTACAATTTAGTGTCCATTACCGATACCTCAAGTTACATCAAATTTTCTAGCCCACATTTTAATGAGGTGGCCGGTTACGGGGAAGGAGAGTTGGAAGGAAACCCTCACAACATCATCCGACACCCTGATATGCCTAAAGCGGCTTTTAAAGATCTCTGGGGGCATATTCGAGAGAAACATCATTGGATGGGCATGGTAAAAAATAGCCGTAAGGGTGGTGGCTACTATTGGGTAGATGCGTTTGTATCTCCCATTAAACGTGATGGTGAAATTGTTGAGTACCAATCGGTACGATTTGCACCAGATAGAGTCCACGTAAAACGCGCTGAAAAAGTGTATGCTCAGCTCAATAAAAATCGCAGCCCTATTAAACTTAAATTGCCTCGAACTCGATTATACCAACGTTGCAGTTTGGCGTTTATTGCGAGTGCGGCAGTCGCGACCCCTATTATGGAATCGGTGAGTCCTCAAGCGGGTCTGCTTACCCTGTTAGGTCTATCGGTCATTTCTGTTTTTGCTCTAACTCGACGTTTAGAAGCCTTGACCAAGCGTTCACGTAAAATCTTCAATAACCCTCTTATGGAGCTCATCTACACAGGGAGTGTTAACGACCTCTCTGAGTTAGAACTGGCCATGAAGATGCAAGAGAATCACGGTAAAGCGATCATGGGCCGTATTAGTGTATCGGTATTAGAAAGCAGCCGTGGTATTGATAAAAAAGTACAAGAAGCAGTCGGAAAAGGCAGCGAAGCACTGGGCAATTTAAACGATCAGAAATCTGAAGTTGAGATGTTGGCAACGTCAATGAAAGAGATGGTCGCAGCCTCTGTTGAAATATCACAAAATGCCCAGAGCACTTCCAGCGGTGCCTTAGAAACACAGAAAGTGACCGATAAAAGTATCGATGCTGCAAATGAAACCCAAAAATCGATGGAAACCTTGAACGAAGAGTTGCGAGCCGCATCCGAAGTGGTGGATGAGCTCAATAACAACAGTAAAAAGATTGGTTCAGTGGTTGAAATGATTAATGGCATTGCCGAACAGACTAACCTTTTGGCATTAAACGCCGCTATTGAAGCTGCTCGTGCAGGTGAAAATGGCCGTGGATTTGCGGTCGTTGCAGATGAAGTCAGAGCGTTAGCTCAGCGAACTCAAACCTCAACCTCCGAAATTCAAGATGCCGTCAATGAGATTCAAACGGGCGCTTCAGAAGTCGTCAATGCGCTAAAAAGTGGGAATGAACAATCTAACGAATGTGCGACCAAAATTTCAGACATGCGAGAGCACCTCAACCAAGTGGGTAACTTGGTGGTGGATATGGCTGAAAGAAACCAACAAATAGCGGTTGCAGTTGAAGAGCAAGTCGCCGTAACTAACGACATAGACAAAAACGTTCAAGTCATTCATACCAAGTCGAACAGCTCCCATGAACTAACCTCAGACACTATTGGTCAATGCCATGAGTTGGAAGTAACGGCAAAAGAGCAGATAGAGATCATCGAAAACTTTGCAGAAGCGTAGTTAACCACAGAGACTTCACTTGTAGTGGCTCAACGAGCCACTACAAGTATTTTTCTATCGGTAATAACTGTAAAAACTGCGATTTAACTCTTTCCCACTGTCCTGTCTCTGGTTCATTCTCCCAACGTTGTTGACCAGAATACCAACGGATTTCACCTTCTTGTAAATTCAGACGCCAGCTATTATCTTTCTCCATCGCTTGTTCTATATCATCAGCAAGATCTTCAGCAATACTTTGGTCTTCGATAACTAAAATTGATTCTGTATTTAGGTAGGTTGAGCGTAAATTGAAGTTAAAAGAACCGATGCTGGCTATTTGTCGATCAAAAACAGCTGATTTAGCATGAAGACCATAAGCTAAGGTAGGAGCACATTTAGACTGATCACGTGTAGATTCTTCGCATAAACCTGTCTCTGGTTTCAATTCAAACAACTGTATGCCGTGTTCAAGCATCTCCCGACGTCGACCCGCGTAGCCAGAGTGGTTAGTTGATAAATCATTAGATGCCATTGAATTGGTCAATGCTTTTATCTCAACGCCTTGATTAGTCAACTCCTGCCAGCCTTCCAATTGAGCATCATCAAAGATGAGATACGCTGACTCTAATAAGATCGCTTGGTTTGATTCTCGCGCCATTTCAGCTAATACTTTAGCCGTTTCCTTCGGCTCACTCGTGTTATTTTCATCAATTGGGACAGCACGATCAGAGACAAAACTCGCTTTAACCCAAGTCATCTCTCCCATCAATCCTTTCAAAAACTGATACGCGGTTTTATTCCCTTCAGGCAAGGCGGGATAATTCTTGTAGTTCGGTGCTGCAATGTCATTTAACACAGGATGATATGATGACGTTTCACCACCTAGTAAATCGACTGGATAAGACCATCGGCTATCCCAATACTCTCCAAAACTGGCCTGGATATCAGTGACAACCGTTCCCATAACCAAAACATCACGATCACGGAAATTAATGTCATCAGAAAGGTCAAAATATTCATCACCTATATTGCGCCCGCCTACAACGGAAAAAGCGCTATCTACCGTAAACGATTTATTGTGCATACGGCGATTTAGACGAGAGAAGTCACCTAAAAAATTTAACCACTTTGCCACGCCACGGCGAGTTGGGATAGGATTGAATATACGGATCTCTATTTGAGGGTGAGCATTAAGGGCAACAAGCAGGTCCTCTCGTTCATTAAGGTTGATATCATCTAACATCACTCGAACGTGAACACCACGATCGGCCGCAGCGATTAAACGGTTTGCAAGGTAGTGTCCCGACGTGTCTGAATTCCATATGTAGTACTGAATATCGATACTGTATTCTGCGGTTTCGATTAATGCTAACCGTTGAGCCAATGCATCCCAGCCAATATCTTGTAACAAAACCGCACTGCTTTGGTGTGGCAACTGTTCTAATCGGTAGGTGTCGCTCAACTCAGACAGTGTGCTCATTGGCTGAATCGCTTGCGGCTCAATGGGATGTTCAATACCTTCAGGAAGCGATCCACAGCCAGCGAGTAGGGTAACGAAAAATAGGGTGACACTAATACGTTCGAGCACAGGCATTTATTACACTTCCTCTATTAGTTTACATACAAAATTTCAGTTCTATCTGATAAAAATAGTATACCAAGCAGTTGAACAGCATCGCTATCGTTTACTTCTTTCTTCAGAGGTTACATTTCGCCCATAAAAAAACCTCACTAATCAGTCATTAATGAGGTTTGATGTTTTTACTAATTATGTCTTAATGCTTATTCGCCAATATGACCATTTTTAACTCTTCAATTGCACGCTCTTGTTCCGTTGGCGTCAATGCTGAAAACAGAGGTATCACATCCTTAATCCACTTTTTCATATTGTCAGATTCTTCAACTTCTTCTTCATATTGCATGCTTTCCCCTTAAAACAAATCAACCGACACACTGTCTATTAATACATTGATTAATAGTGTTATTTTATATTTTTTGTGTGCTCTCTTAACTATAATTTATCTCAGTCAAAAAGCAATATGACCTATTAGATGAGGGGACGGACTCTTTTTTCAAACCAACAACAAACAAAATACTATAAGAAAAACAGGCACTAGGGGTCATGTTGTTCATTTTCATATTTGTTCAATGACCAACATCAATAAAATAATATGAACCCTAATGAATACTCACTAAATAATATAATAGATAACGCTCCAAAACATAAGGCTACCAACCACGGTAAAGCGTATTGCATTCATTTAGTACCTACTAGAAATGTTAACCTGACACTCATACGGTTTATCATACGGTATGTGTATTAAAATAGCAACTTTCGACTCAAGTAATGACAGGTTGATGCGGGTAGTCTACCTTTCGACTGATACTCACTAAACAACCAAGAGTTAACAGTGCCACCACAACCATCACGATACCAAGATTAAATTGGCTCTGCATTGACATAAATGAAGCTCCCATTGCCGCCATGCCTGCACCTAAGTTTTGAGCGCCTCCCAAGATAGACCCTGCCGTTCCAGCATGATATGGAAAAGGCGTGATTGCCGCTGAGGTCGCTGCAGGGAAAAGAACACCCGCACCTAAGAAAAAGACAACCCCCCCTCCGATTAAGCTTGCGACAGTCACATCACCACGTAATCCAGGAATCGCAACGGTAACGCCCCCAGCAATCAAGGCAAACGCGGCGATAAACAGCACTCGATTTATCGACAAACGTGAAATCAAACGTGCTGACAGCCAACTCCCTAAGAAACAACCTGGTAGTGGAGTAATAAATAATAAACTCACTGTTGTGCTATCTAATTTTAGTACATCTCCAAGCAGCACACCTACCGCAGCTTCATACACGGCCACCCCAGCAAAAGTTGAGACTAATGCCATTAGGTAGCCTTGGTACTTTTTGTCGCCCAGCACATATTTGTAACTTGTCCATACACGCTCATTTTTACGACGCTCTTTTGGTAACGTCTCTAAAAAGAAGAAGTACATAATGGCAGTGACAACTAGACCAATGGCAAAGAGAAATTCGTATGTTGCATGCCAATCTAATCGTTGAGTTAAGAATCCCCCTAATACTGGTGCAATTAAAGGTGAAAAAATAACCCCCATGCTCACGTAGCTATTCGCTTTGTGCAACATCGGTCCATCAAAACAATCACGGGTTACCGTTCTTGACATCGCACCACTGCTGCCGGTGCCCATTCCTTGGATAAAACTCCCCACCAAAAACCACTCAAAGCTCGATGTCATCAATGTCACCATCGAGCCCAGTAAAAAGATGATCATACCAATAAGTACAACGGGACGACGTCCAATACGATCTGACAGTGGTCCGTACACAAACTGCGACAATCCGTATGGAATTAGATAGGCAGCCATCACAGCTTGCAGACTGGCTGCAGGTACTGAAAAATAATCTGACATCGCTGCGATAGAGGGCACATACATCGTTTGTGTCATCTGTCCTACCGCTGCCATTAACACTACGAGACCTAACAATCTCGACATGCCTTGTGAATCAGATCTGTTTCGCACTTCTATGTCCTCATTACTCAATATAGGATTTCCAAACACATTAGGAAATCAAGGGGCGAGATAATAGGGCCAAGCCCTTATTGGGACAAGTGTTAATTCTATAATATTCAGGATGGTTTATAATGATTGAGATTAATTTTTCTAATGCATCATTTCATTTTATGATATGGGCACTTTTCATTCATTCATTGGGGAACTATTATGCTGAAATTCTTATTAACATGTTCGTAGGTCACCATGTCCGCTCTTATTAACCACCTTGAAAAAATTGGATTATCTCAACTCCTACTGTGCGACAAACTGACCAAACAACTTGAGCAGTTTGATTTGACTCACCTCCCTTTATATCAACATGCTATCAATACCTTCCCTGAAAAAGATCCGAATGGTCTGTTGATGGGGCTACTGACCAAGACGACGCTTACTGCCATCACTCAAGTAGAGAGCAACCTAGATTCTCTGCAAGCTATGCATAAGGTCTTTTCGCAGTCACTTGAGCCTGAGTACGCCACTAAATTCGAATCAAACGACCTCATTCAGCTCAAGCTAAATGCAACGTTATGGTTTTTGGTGATGGGGTATAACCAAATGGAGTTTGGCTTTTGTCACGAACATGCCACAAGAGTAGGCACTCTTGTGGCGAATGTAGAAGAAACGACCAAGCAAGAGACGATTGAAATATTAATGAAGAGCTATTACTTAGGAAAAGAGAATCAACCATCCTGGTTTTCTCGTCTTTTTAGCAAGCCATCATAATATCTAACTCTTCCGACTAACGGATCTTCCTTTTAGTCATCACTAAGCCGTGAAAAAGAGTATTTGCGGCTAGACTTCCAGTGAAAATATTGACCAAAATAATTAATACTTGCGTGTAATCATCAATACTATTTTTATCTAAATAGAGCCATCGATTGTGTTGCCACAGCGCTAAAACCTCCTCTTTTGCCGATAACATATCAATAGAGGCAAAAGTCCCTAATAGAATCAATGATACGCTGCTCACAATAAAGTGGATTTTATAATGTGCGTTTGTTAGCGCACTTAATAGGCCCACAATTAACACACCATAAGCGATGAAAGAGAAAAACGGCAAGAATCGATACACTTCAAGCTCAAATGCCGCAATAAAGAGTAAGAAAAAGAGAATCCATACGCCGACGAATATCTGCCAAAAACGAGAATAGAAAAACATAAAACGTCCTCTGCTGCTACACAAACTATTCTTTTAGTTCATAACCACCAAGATACCTTCATTAATCATAGTGCATTTTTTTCATTAGGTTGAGGGGAATACTGCGTATTGATCCTCACTCCATGGTTTCATAAACAGCATTAATAGTGCCGCAAACAACAACACCCCTCCCGCAATCACAAACCCTAGCTCACTATTTTGATTAGCTGCAAGCCATGCAATTAACAGATAACTTAGGCTTTGCATTAATGAGGAGAAGATCTGTATACCACCATCGACTCGCCCTCGATGCTCCATCGGCACCTCTAGGTTCATCTTATTGGTTCTAGATATTCGATTTAATGAATTAAAAAAGCCAAAGACAATCGTCAATAGTATTAACGAAAGTGGGGAAGCAAACAGAGCAATAGCAAACAAGATTATTGCCAATACCACCATTGAGTAACTCATTAACTTCTCTAATTGTAACCGTTTAATCAATAGCGTTACGATAAAGCCACAGATCAACGCACCAATACCATAACTGGAGCTCCACATTGCAAACCAATGCCCTTGAGCGCCTTGCTCGGCAAGATAAACAGGAACTAACTTTCCTAAAAAGGTTAATACCGGATAAGAGAGACAAGAAAGAACAATAAACAGATAGAATTTAGGGTTGGCAGCAAAAATACTTCGGCTCTGTGCCATCTGATGAATAAAGTTCACTGATTTGCTGTTTCTCACCTTTCTATAATAGGGCATAGTGAGGTACGCGGTCATTCCAAGAAACGATGCACCACTGGCAAATAGTGCAAACTCCTTCATGCTCCAAAATTCAAGCAACATCACCCCCAATCCACCGGACACGAGGGTAACACTCTGCATGATGATCTCTTGGTAACTGCTAATTGAAGGGTACTCTTTTTTATTAAAATTCTCTTGCACCAGAGCATTGCTCGCAAACCAAGAGAGATCGTTAACTAGCCAAAAAATTACCTGTACCGCTGCTAACAAATAGAGGGAAGGCACCTGCATAAAGGTAACTAACACCAATATTGAAGCAGCACTAAATTGAATTGCCTGCCCTATTACCATAATGTTCTTTCGAGAGTAACGATCAATCAATGTGGCAAAAAAGGGAGTTAAGAACAAGCTGCTTGCCGTGCAAATAGTGGCGACTATCGCGACCACTACCCCAGAATTATCGTTATCAAATTGAGTCAACATCACCCATGGCAAAGCCATCATAAACAAGCCATTTGATATCCCATCAAAAACATTGCCAATTAATAATCGGTAAGTTTTAGTTTGTCTTAATAGTTCCATTATTGACTCCTGAGCAGATCGACCCAATAAGTGGGTTTTGAAATTAACTGTGCTAGAGTGTAAAACCTCAACTAAACTTTAGGTCAACAGTTTACTTCAAATAACTTTCGACTGCAGATTAAAGGATCAATCATGGCAGAACTCAGTGTTGGTGACGTAGCAAAGCGAGCTGGAGTAAAAGTATCCACACTCCATTTTTATGAACAAAAAGGACTGATTGCTAGCCACCGCAATAGTGGTAACCAACGTCGTTATCAGCGTGGGGTATTGCGTCGAATTGCAGTGATTAAATCCGCGCAAAATATTGGTATGTCCTTGATTGACATTTCGAAGGAGTTTGCCAAATTCCCCCCCCATGACGCACCTACTAAAGCACAATGGCAACAGTTAGCCAACGTGTGGAAAGCGCAACTGGATCAGCGTATCGCTCAATTAAGTCACTTAAGAAATGAGTTGGATCAATGTATTGGATGCGGCTGTTTGTCTATGGAATACTGCAAAGTTCGCAATCCAGATGATGTCTTATCCCGCGAGGGAAAAGGTGCAGTCTTGTGGGAGGAATAAAAAACCAAGCATTACGAGGGGACAAAAAACTGTGCATGGAATTGACTAAAAACAATGTCATATCCATTCAGTGGTGCTACTTTGAAAACTTCATTCACTTGTTTTTATCGATAACACACGCTATATCTTTACTACAAGCTTCTAAAAGGAATCAAGATGTTAAATGAAAATCACGCTCTTATTCTCGACTTCCCAGAAATGAAATATGACATTGTTCACCTCAATCACGACGACCCAATATTTAAAGAAAATGCAGAGCAATATCATCAGCTAGATTACGATATCAGACAGCTTGAAGTGGCTGGTAGCCCTACAGATGATGAACACATGACCCAATTAAAACTACAACGTGCTGCCTTAAAAGATACCCTATACCAAAAACTGAAAGCGCATCACAGTGCCTAAACGCCGACTCAATAGACAAAGACCGGCTTACCATAAGCCGGCTCCCTTTTATTAGCCACAGTGTGGATTTCGCATTCGAGCTTTAAAACGAAATTGTTCAATCTTTTCAACCCCACCTGTACTCTTCTCAAAGCCCATTAATCTATTATGCGTATAGTTTAAGATGTGGTGATGAGACTGACGCAACAACACTCGACTCTGCTTAACATAATCGCAAACACTGCGCACTGGCACTACAACTTCTCGCCCATCATCAAGCAGAACGGTAATGTGTACCGTTTCTCCTAAATCGCTTAAAACCACATTCTGAGTGACACCATAGACTTCACTCGTATGCTTCCACTTAAGTAAGCAAAACGCCGATATGATGAGTATCAAGACCACCAGACTAAGGGTCACTATCCTCTGATGAGATTTTTTCATGTTAAGGCATGCTCATTTTCGTGATCAATCAACCAACGTTTCCGCTCTAAACCGCCGCCATACCCTGTCAGCTGCCCATTTTTCCCAATCACTCTATGACATGGAATGATAATCGAAATACGGTTGAACCCATTAGCCGAAGCAACCGCTCTTACCGCTTTAGGATTATGGATACTCTCTGCTTGTTGCTGGTAACTTCTTGTTTCTCCGTATGGAATTTGATGTAAACAGTTCCATACACTATTTTGGAAGTCAGTTCCTGGGGTATCTAGCGCCACATCAAACTGGGTTCTTTGACCTGAAAAGTACTCAGCCAGCTCTTTTTTAGCCTGTTTAATATGCGGATTTTCGCCCGTTATGATCTTAGCTTTGAGCAGTCGCTGCAGATCTTTAAACTCTGTTTCTAACATTCTGCGATCAACAAACTCTAACAGGCATACACCTTTGTCGGTCGCGCACACGAACATTGGTCCAAGTGGTGTCGTTAATCGGCTGATTAAAATCACTGAATTATCAATACTATTTTTTGGCGACTTTCCAACCACTTTTTTGTAGGTATAGCCAAATCCACTTAGCGATTCATAACCAGAGTCAAAAGCCGTATTAGTGGCATTTTTTCCATCTTTAAGCTCTTTCAGAGCGTTATTAATTCGATACATACGCTGAAAAGCTTGAAACGTCATACCGTAGTGTTTATTAAACCAACGACGTACCAACTCAGGGCTGATATCGCACTGTTTCAACTGATAATCTGTCACCTTCTCTTTTGGATTGTCTTTCACCATTTTAATCGCCCGCTCGACAGGTTCAGGGGCTTGGTTAGCATTCTCAGTGGGTTTACACACTTTACAGGGTCGATAACCGGCATCAAGCGCCTCTTTAAATGAGGTGTAAAACTCAACGTTCTCTTTTTTTGGTTTTCTCGCATGACACGTTGCAATACAAAACACCGATGTGGTTTTCACGCCAACATAAAAGATCCCGACAAACTCTGCGGCTCGTTCTAATAGTGCTTGATAATACGTATCTATTTTTTTCTGTTGAGTAATTAACATGGTCAATTAAATCCGTCGGTATTCATTCATAACCAAAGTATTAACAATGCCACGTATTTGCACAACCGAAAACTGAACAAGCATTTTTAATAAAAAAAGCGAAACTCAATCAGCCTCGCTTCACTCCCCCTAGAAAGAGAAATAATTACCAATGAAACCCAGCATGAACTCCAGCGTGAACCCCGCCAGCATCTTGATCTTTTTCAAATAGGTCCACCTCAACAGTTGAGTAACGAACATCAAAACCGACATTCATGTGTTTCCACGGACGCCAAACTACCCCTCCCCCGACCCAAGGTCCAAATCCAGTATCATTTTTATCTTTATACTTACCGTCAGTCTGTTTGATCTCTCGATGAGCATAACCTCTAGAGATGCCTCCTCCTACGTATGGTGAAATAGCGTAATTATGTTCGAAATAACGTCTAATACCAATATGAATCTCAGAGGTTACCGCATCCACTTTTAGATCACTTCCACTATTATTCTCTGTATTATCAGCATCATCACCACCGCCAAAAACATCAATTGCAATAAGGAAAGGCCAGCTGCTGTGCCCAAAATCGCTGATAATACCGAATTCACTCTGTGAATCAAACTCTCCCCAACCACTGTCTAGTGACTTATTACCCGCAAATAAGCTAACATTTCCTGTCCAACCATTGGCATGCACAACTCCTGAAGCCAGTAGACCAGCAATCAAAACAACACTCTTTTTCATTTAAACTCTCCATTTATGTCGCGTAATTTCAAATCAAAATCACAATACCAAAATGGCATTAATTGAGTTTCACAGTGTGTGCTCAAATGTATTATTAGGTCGTTAAATAAAACACGAACCAGATATAACTATTTGATATGTATAATGACCGCTTTTTTACTCATGACAAAACCTGACAAAAGTCGACATTTCACGCCTGTCGTTTGGATTTAAAATGATAGGATTGCTCCATATTTCCGATGCGAGGGATAGGCATTGAATCGTTTTTTTATCGTACAACTGTTGTCCATTATGTTATTGCTTTTTTATGCTGTACCCAATTACGTCATGCCGCTACTAGAGCCAATTTGGTTACAGCCGGGAAAAATCAAATTTCAAACGTTAAGAAGTCAAGGCGTTGCTAGCGTGCTTGCTGAACAACTAAATTCTCGAGCAAAAGACGAGGATGCGATTAACGTTAATCTGGATAACTTTCCATATGATGTCAGTATCCAGTATTTGAGTAATACCGATCTTACTGAGGCTCAAATTGACACGCTTACAAAAAAGAGTTTTTGGGTTCACCCTGATACCCTCTTTTCATACATGATGTTAGAACAGGATGAACGTGTTCTTATCTTAGGTAATGCTGATAACCCCAAAGCATCGGCCTTATCCTTCGCTCAACGTGAAATCATGGGGACAGCTTTTATGCTTACCCAAAAACTTAATGCCACGCCCATCGAGCACTGGGAAGCCCTTACGAAACAATTATCACGCAATTTTCGTTACCCTATATCCATTGTCTCCATTACGGAAGTATCGTTACCCAACGATGAAATAAAACAGTTAAAGGAAGGAAAGTTAGTGACCCTGACAGCACAAGGAGGCTATGAGCATGGTTCTGGAATTGACTATTTTTATCAACAACTTCCCAACGGCAGTGTTTTAACCGGCGGGCCTATTGCTCTCTACATTACTGAAAAAATTATAGCTGGAAACATTGTAATTTTTCTAACCATCGGAGCCTTCATCGCGTTGATCCTATTGTTGTGGCTATTACCGACTTGGCGCTCAACGAATCACTTAACGCAGGTGACCAGTAAATTCAGCGATCAAGATTACTCAAGTCGAATGCCTATACTGTTTGCTAGCTTACTCAACCCTCAAGCACGTACATTCAATCAAATGGCGCAAAGGACTGAACAGCTTTTTACTAATAATCAACAGTTGATTCGTCTCTCCTCAAGAGCACTCAGACAACCATTAGACATTATAGAGTCGCAATTAAATCAATATGTAAAAAATACCGCCCCTCAAGGTGAAATCTTAGATCAAATGGAACAATCAGTTAATGATATGCGGGATATCGCCTCTTTGATTCTCGCAATTGGAAAATTTAATCGGGAAAAAGAGAGCCTAAATATTATTCACATTAAATTGATTCAGTGGATAAACGGACAATCTAAACAATGGAAAGCACTGTTTGATAAACAGCTGGTTATTAAACATTCAATAAATGATAAAGAGTCAAAGTTTGGCATAGATGCAGATCCTTACTATTTAAACATAGCGGTCATAAACATGTTACGTCTTTGCCAACAAACCCCTAACGCGTTGGAACTATGCATCACTCTCAACCCGAAAATGAGCCAAATCACCACTTACCAAAACAATAGTGAAACTAATATGAATACGCTCACAGGTCTTACTGAGCAGTATTTATTGCAACTTGCTCAACAGTGTAAAGGACAAATTATTCGGAACCAGTTAACTGGTACAATCACGCTGGAGATACCCAATGTTCTTTCGTAATATATTAATACAATTAATATTCATTATTTCATTGGCCGTATTTGTCAGCTTTACTTTTTTACTTCCTATCCTCAACTCATTGTGGCTAGAGCAAACTGATTATCTTGAAAAAATAGAGATCTATCGCTCTGCAGGCCCTGTATCCATGCTTGTTGAACACCTCAATACCATTGACCAAGATGAACAAATTGAAGCTCTGAATGGACTGCAATCAAAATTTAATTACGAGTTGATGCTGAAAACAAAAGATCAGTTGTCATTTACCTCACAGCAATCTGAAATATTAGCATTAGGGCAAACTCTGTTTATCGCTGATAAAACTGAACTCTACCATCAGCTAAATGATGAAGGATTGGTATTAATCGTCGGTGATATGGATACTGCTGATCAAATTCATCAATCCCCTAAACATGATGAGATTACCGCAGTTCTAAACCTGATCTTTCAAGAACTTTTAGTTATACCTTCGACCGAATGGCTAGACCGAATAAAACAGATAGACCAGTACTTTGCTGTTTCTATTGAAATGACCACCTTAAACGACCCTAAAATCTCAGAAATACAACGTACTGTTTTACTTAACCAAGATATTGTTTTTCAATATTTTGACCCAAAATTTCAGCGAGGAATACCGGAATATATCTTAAAAAAGATTCCCAATCACGATACTGTCGTGAGCATTGGTCCACTTTATAGTGTCATCGAAGAGAGTGTAAATAATGATATATTGTTACGCTTTTTTATTCTGATCGGTATATCCCTTTTTTTGCCTGTGATCATTTGGTTGCTTCCTTCCTGGCGTACTTCAGCCTCACTACTCAAAGCAACTAAGCAGTTTGGTAATGGGGATTTATCTAGCCGGTCTTCAATTTTTAAAGGCAGTAACTTAAATGGTTTAGCCGTTATATTTAATAAAATGGCAAAAAAAGTTGAGACTCTTTATGACAATAACATCATGTTAAATAGCGCCGTATCTCATGAACTTAGAACGCCATTAACACGAATTGAATTTGCGATTGAACTCCTTAGAAATCCATCGTCAAAACAGAGTGACAAACAGATCAATCGTATTGAAAATGCTATTACAGAAATGAGAATAATGTCTGATGAAATGGAGTTATATGCTCGCTTTGATCAAGAGCAGCCTAGCTTTGAATTTGTCACAACAGACCTAACAACATGGTTCAATGAAAACAATCAAGAGTGGATCGACAATAAACACTTCACAACCATTAGCATCACTCATTTATCACCCGAAATCTTAGTCAATATTGAACGTTTCTATTTCAAAAGAATGATTGATAACGTTATTAGAAATGCCTATAAACACGCCTCCACAAGCATCAGAATACATACTAAAATCTTGGGAAACCAATGTTTGATCAGTATTGGGAATGATGGCCCTTCAATCGACGATGAGTATAAAAATAAAGTATTTGAACCCTTTTTTCGTTTAGATCATAGCCGTTCTCGTAATTCAGGGGGAACCGGACTTGGCTTGGCAATTGTGAAACAAATTGTTCTCTGGCATCATGGCAGTGTATGGATTGAAGATTGCAGTATTGGCGGGGTAAATGTAAAAATCACCATTCCAATAGTAGTGCCTCGTTAACGTGTTTAAATGGAAGTAAAAATGAACCGTCAAAGCATTCTTGTCATTGAAGATGATATCGATATCGCCGAATCAATTTGCGATTACTTACAACAAGAGAACTTCAATTCCTCTTATGAGTCAAATGGATTGTTGGCAGAAAAAAGAGTGTTAACCGAACAACCCTCTTTAATCCTGCTCGATGTGATGTTACCAGGAAAAGATGGTATCAGCATTTGCCGTGATATTCGCCCTTCTTATAACGGTTATATCTTAATGTTCACAGCAAAAGAGGATGACATCGATCAGATTGTCGGTCTTGAAGTGGGCGCCGATGACTACCTAATAAAACCCATCAAACCTCGTCTACTCTTAGCCAAAATCAAATCATTTCTTCGTCGCTCCCTCCCCGCAGAAGCAACAATGCAACACTTGCAGTTTGGTGGGTTATTGATTGACTCACTCAACCGAAAAGTCTCTCTCGAAAATATAAACATACACCTCACTAGCGCAGAGTTTGATCTACTGGAAATATTGGCAAAAAATGCGGGACAAATACTCTCTCGAGACCAAATATCTATTCTTCTCTTTGGCAAAGAGTTTGATGGATTAGAGCGTGGCATTGATAACCGAATAAGCCAGCTACGAAAAAAACTGAATGATAATGACCAAGTGAATCCTCGCATCAAGACCGTCCGAAATAAAGGATACGTATTAGCTCCGGGGGCGTGGTAGAATAATCATTCATACCTATTTATCCCTTACCTGAGACGACCCATGCCATTCTCCCAACTTGGATTAAGTGATCCGATTTTAAACGCCATCGACGACCTCGGCTATTCAGCCCCAACACCAATTCAAGAGAAGGCGATTCCAACCATTCTGACGGGTAAAAATCTCATTGCAGCCGCGCAAACTGGAACTGGAAAAACCGCCAGTTTTGTCTTGCCGATTTTACAACTGTTAGATGATGGCTACCAAGCTCGAGCAAAACGTGTTCGCGCTTTGATTTTAACGCCAACCCGCGAGCTTGCCGTTCAGGTAGAAGAGAACATCACTCAATACAGCAAATATCTCTCTTTAACCTCTTTGGCGATGTATGGCGGTGTCGATTACAAGCCTCAAAAACAGAAGTTAATTGACGGTGTTGATATTCTGGTAGCCACTCCAGGACGACTGCTTGATATGTACACTCAACGAGCGATACATTTTGATGAGTTAGAGATTCTGGTCTTAGATGAAGCAGATAGAATGTTGGATATGGGATTTATCGAGGACATTAATAAGATTCTCGAACGTCTGCCGCTCGATCGACAAAACTTATTATTCTCTGCCACTCTCTCAAATCAGGTGCGAGCACTGGCCAAAACAGCCATTAGCCATCCTGTAGAAATTTCAATCGATCGTGATACTTCAGCTCAACCTAAGATTGATCAGTGGTTAATCACCGTTGACAAAGATAAAAAATCGGCACTACTTAGTCACCTAATTCAAGAGAATGAGTGGGACCAAGCCCTTATTTTTATTGAAACCAAACATGGCGCTGCCAAACTGGTTACCCAACTTGAAAAGCGCGGCATCACAGCCGAGGCTATACACAGTGGTCGTAGCCAAGATGCGCGCGCTAAAGTTCTATCTGATTTTAAAGCAGGCCGACTCAAACTGTTGATCGCGACAGGCATTGCGGCTCGTGGTATCGATATCGACGATCTAACTCGTGTGGTCAACTATGATCTTCCCTTCCCTGCTGAGGATTATGTACACCGTATTGGTCGTACAGGCCGAGCGGGAGCCTCTGGGGAGGCGATCTCATTTGTTTCTAAAGATGATTTTAAAAACCTTTGCGCGATTGAGAGCCGCTTAGGTCATTTAATCATTCGTAAGGAGGTAGAGGGGTTTGCGCCAAGAAAAGAGGTGCCTGTTTCGATTTTAAATTACGTACCGAAAAACAGACGAAAATCTTAACCTGATGTAGTTGCAGCTGCTTCTTTGCGGCTGCAGCTCAAACAGTATATCGTCCTTAAATTAAAAATAATCACTGTTGCCTCTAACATTATCCCGCCAATTGACCCCACAATAATATTATTGATTAGCCATACTATGGATCCAAACAGTAGGCATATTCGCATTGAAATGCCTCGCAAAATAAACAGTGCATAGGTTCCAATCGACACCCCGATCATTGGCAAGCAATCCCATAGAGAATTGATGGTTAAACTGCCTAAACCGACGGCCAATATAATAAAGCCAAACGCTACATATCTTGAGGAGGTATAGATAGAGGTGCCAGTTCTTAGCGTCGATACAAATGAACCAAATGCCGATGACATGGAACCAAGTAGGATGAAGTGCACCATATGGTTAAGGTTAAAAATCACCATCATGATTTTTAACCTTCGATCATTTCTTTGTTTGAATGAAAGTATACCCAAAGCAAAGCTAAGTAACCCTAGCCCTTGACCAACAACAGAGTAGTCCATAAAAATCAACGAATAAAAAGTTTATTGATAGTAAAGACAATAACATATTACTGAATCAACACCCAGTAACATTGAGCACAATCCCCCCTCTTTAGCTGGATTGGTTTCTCAGAGCCGGTACATCACTTAGATACTGCACAAACTCAACTTCAAAACCTGCTGGATCGACAAAATACACATTTCGTCGATAAGGTTCATCCGCTCCAGGTTTAGCAATCTCATAGCCTGCCGCATGCAACCGACTGATCACACCATCAATATCATCGGTCACATAAGCAAAATGCGCTAAGCCAACTTGGTGTCCAGCTAGCTCTCTATTTTCACCCTCGCCATGATCACTCAAAGCAAGATAGTGGTATGTATCGCCAAAGTGTAACCAATTTCTCGCCTTTCCACTCCACTCCCCTTTCCCTTCATCTCTCACAGACCAGTGAGGGAAAACTGCTTGATAAAAAGTGAGCATTTTTGGAATATCAGAAACCACCAAATTGACATGTTCTAATTGAATCATATTAAGCTCCTAGTTCATTGTTTGATCATCTTGACCCTAGGTTAATACCTCAAGTATGGCTGAGGTAAAGCGTTAATTGCCACTTTTTTACAAATAGGCTGAACTCCCCAAAACCTCTCTTTCATATTGACGAACCGCAGATTCAACTGCTCTCCAAATCGTCACTTTATTATCATCCACCTCAAAGATTTTCCCGTGATTATGTTGAGCAATGATTTTCATTTGATTAAAGTTTTGTTCAAAGCTCACCATCTTCGGTAGCTCAAGCTCTAAGTCACTCTTATAGATATCAATGAAACCTTCTCTCTCCAACGTTAAATACGCATTGAGGATTTGGGCATTTATTTGAGTTTGATGTGTCGCCCAGTGCGCTAAACGTTTTTCGACCTTCGCTACTTCATCGATCTCTTGAGCAGTCCATTGAGTTTGAGGGGTGTGAGCTGGAACTTCCGCTGTTAGAGCCGTTGCAACTCGGTGAATCGGTTGAGGGGGAAGACCAAAGAAAGATTTACACCAACTAATGATTGTAGATATAGCCATAAATACCTCATTTTTCAAAAACGACTCTTTACAGCATAGTTGAACTTATCCTATTCAGTTGATGTTGATTTCGGCGACTCTTGTTCCAGTTTTTGTAATATTTTTACGTGGGTTTTATTGCTCTGTTCAAGGGATGTTGCTGTTAACTCTATCGTTTTAGCCATGCTCATTACATTCGCTGTGGCCGTTACAATGGTGTGTTGCATTGGCTTGATCACAAACCAGTAGAGACAAATAATCACCACAGCTAACGCTGCAACGACACCCCCTAATAACAACAAAACCTTAAATTTCAAATCCTGATAGAAAAGCTGACTATTTGTTACCACTGCCTGTTTAGCTTGTTCAATAGTCTCTGGTAGCTTCTCTACAACGCCAGTCGACGATATCGCTAACTGATTAACATTATTGACAGTTAAAGCAATCATCTCCATCTGCTTTGGAGTTAGATCCCTGTTATCCCCAATCAACTGTAGGGCTTCGACTAAATCAGCCATTGATTGATTCGTTCCTTGAATCGCCTTCTCAACTCCGTTCGTATCAACACTGACATTAAATTGGACCAAAGGTGCCGTTAACAACGGAGGTGAGTCACTACTTTTTAAATCACTCTCCCCCAAAGAGACACATGAAAAGAGAGTAAAACATAATCCAGCAGCGAGTTGTTTCATTAAATCTTCCTTAAAAAATCATTCATATCCATTCAGTGTATATCCATTGTGAATCAATTATTTCTCTAAATCATAGGCTGGAAAACACATTTTTGAACCATCGAAAATGAGTTTGGCAAGTAAAGATGTGATGGACTCGTGGCTTTTTGTATCAAACACCACGCCATAAAAAGTATGACCATTTTTCTGATACAAATTACAAATATTACCATTTAGTACACTAACC